>NZ_JAGIXF010000026.1:0-86057 GCF_021483755.1 Burkholderia sp. WTPI3
ATCGACACCACCACGGCTGATCCGGACAGCACGCGGCGCGTGGCGGCGGCCCTGGCCGAGCGTGGCATCGGCTTCGTCGACGGCCCGGTGAGCGGCGGCCCGAAGGGCGCGGCCACCGCCACCATGACCATGGTGCTGGGCGGCTCGGACAGCGATATCGCGGCCATCGAGCCGATCCTCGCGACGATCAGCGCCAAGCGCGTGCATGTGGGCCCGGTGGGCGCCGGCCACGTCACCAAGCTGCTCAACAATCTGCTGACCGGCGTGCACCTGCTGGTCGCCAGCGAGGCGGTGCGCACCGCGCGCGCGGCCGGCGTCGATCCGGAAAAGCTGGTCGAGGCGCTCAACGGCGGCTCCGGCCGCAACAGCGCGACGCTGACCAACTACCCGACCTGGATCTTCAACGGCAAGTTCGATTCCGGTTTCACCATGAAGCTGATGCGCAAGGACGTGCGGCTCGCGCTGGGCCTGCTCGATCAGTTCGACAGCGTTGCGCCGGTAGCGCGCGAGGCGGCGCGCGTGTGGGCCGCCAGCGAGGTATCCGTCGCCGACGGCGAGGACTTCAACCGCATCGTCGACTTCCTCGACCCTGCCTGAGGCCCGGCAGCCCGCGCCACGATCCCGCTCGACTCACCTATACGGAAACCTGACATGACCCAGCACGCAGACCAGTTGCTCGCCGCCTTCGCGCATTTCTTCCCCGGTGCCGCCACGATCGGCTCGTATATCGACGGCGAACTCGTCGCCGGCCAGGGGGACACGATCCAGCTTTACGATGCGGCGACGGGCGAGGCCACGCTCGCCTATCGCGACGCCGGCGCAGCCGTGATCGGCCATGCCGCCGAAAGCGCGCGCCGCGCGCAGCGCGAATGGTGGGCGCTGACGCATGCCGCGCGCGGCCGCGTGATGCAGGAGGTGGCGCGCGCGATCCGCGCCGAGGCCGAGGCGATCGCGCGGCTGGAGGCGCTGGGCTCGGGCAAGCCGATCCGCGACTGCCGGGGCGAGGTGGCCAAGGTCGCGGAGATGTTCGAGTACTACGCGGGCTGGACCGACAAGTTCTACGGCAGCGTGATCCCGGTGCCGACCTCGCACCTCAACTACACGCGCCGCGAGCCGGCCGGCGTGGTGCTGCAGATCACGCCCTGGAACGCGCCGGTGTTCACCTGCGGCTGGCAGGTGGCGCCCGCGGTGGCGATGGGCAACGGCGTGCTGCTCAAGCCCTCGGAACTGACGCCCTTCACATCGCTGGCGCTCGCCAGGCTCGGCGAGGGGGCCGGGCTGCCGCGCGGCCTGGTCAACGTGCTGGCCGGCGCCGGTCACACCGCCGGGCAGGCCGCGATCGCGCATCGCGTGGTGAGCAAGGTGGTGTTCGTCGGCTCGCCGGCTACCGGCGCGCGCATCGCCGAGGCCGCCGCGCGCCGCGTGCTGCCCTGCGTGCTGGAGCTGGGCGGCAAGTCGGCCAATATCGTGTTCGCCGATGCCGACCTCAAGCGCGCGGCGCTGACCGCCCAGGCGGCGATCTTCGCCGGCGCGGGCCAGAGCTGCGTGGCCGGCTCGCGTCTGCTGGTGCAGCGCGCCGTCTACGACGACTTCGTCGCGATGGTGGCTGCCGGGGCGAAGAAGATTCGTGTCGGCGCGCCGCTCGACGATGCGACCGAGGTGGGCCCGATCAACAATCGCAAGCAGTACGACCACGTGATGTCGATGATCGAGAGCGGCGTGGCGGCTGGCGCCAGGCTCGCCAGTGGCTCGGCCGAGCGCGTCGGGGAGGGCCGCGGCGGCTACTTCGTGGCGCCCACCGTGCTGGCCGGTGTGTCGAACGCGATGGAGGTGGCGCGCACCGAGATCTTCGGTCCGGTGGTGGCCGCCATCCCGTTCGACACCGAGGAGGAGGCGATCGCGATCGCCAACGACACCGACTTCGGCCTGGCCGGCGCGGCCTGGACCACCGACGTGGCGCGCGCGCATCGCTTGGCCGCGCAGGTGAATGCCGGCACCTTCTGGATCAACGGCTACAAGACCATCAACGTAGCCTCCCCGTTCGGCGGCTACGGCATGAGCGGCTACGGCCGCTCGAGCGGGGTCGAGGCACTGTACGAATACACGCAGACCAAGAGCGTATGGGTCGAGACGGCTGAAGCGCCGCCCACCGCGTTCGGTTATCTGTAACTACCGGCCCGCATTCGACGGCAGCCGGGCTTCAAGGGGAGACTCGTCATGGAACACGCACTTGGTATCGAACGCCGCGAGCTTGGCGGCGCGGCCACCGCCAAGGTCCTGCTTTACGCGGCCGGCATTCTGCTGGTCGCCGAATGGATCGGCTCGTTCACGTTCAAGCTCGGACCGGGCAAGGTCGTGCTGCTGCCGATGATCTGGGCGCTGCTGCTCGGCGCCGCGGTGGGGCTGGCCAGCGCGCGCTGGAACAGCAGTGCGCGCCTGAGCGTGCCCGACCAGTTCTTCGCGGCCGCGATCCTGCAGCCGGCGCTGCTGCTGTTCGTCTCCAAGCTCGGGCTGATGGTGGGCAGTGCGCTGCCCAAGCTGGCTTCGGCGGGCTGGGCGCTGGCCTTTCAGGAATTCGGCCACTTCGTTGGCACCATCCTGCTCGGCCTGCCGCTCGCGTTGCTGCTCGGCATCAAGCGCGAGGCGATTGGCGCGACCTTCTCGGTGGGCCGCGAGCCGAGCCTGGCGATCATCGGCGAGAAGTACGGCATGGATTCGGCCGAGGGTCGCGGCGTGCTGGCCGAGTACCTGACCGGCACCGTGTTCGGTGCTGTGTTCATCGCCGTGTTCGCGGGTTTCGTGAGCAGCCTCGGCATCTTCGATCCACTCGCGCTGGCGATGGGTTCGGGCGTCGGCTCGGGCAGCATGATGGCGGCGGCCTCGGGCGCGATCGCCGCGCAGCAGGACCCGGAGACGGCGAAATCGGTGCTCGCCTTCGCCGCGGCCAGCAACCTGATCACCACCACCATCGGTACCTACTTCACGCTGTTCATCTCGCTGCCGCTCGCGGTCTGGGGCTATCGCGTGCTGGAGCCGCTGATCGGCCGCACCACCAAGGCATCGGCGCAGCCCGAGGCGGCCAGCCCGTCGCTGGGCGAAGTGCGGACCGAGGCGCCCGCGCTCGGCTACGGCGGCAAGCTGCTGGCCTGGATCGTGACGGCCGCGATGGCGCTGGTGTGCGACTGGATCGCCCACGGCACCACACCGCTGGTGGGGCTGCCGGGAATCGCGATCATGGTGTGCGCGACGATCGTCGGCGATGCGCTGGCGCGCGTAGCGGGGCGGCGGATTCCGGCGGTCTGCTGGGTATCGGTGGTGGCGATGTTCCTGACCTCGCCGTGGTGCCCGTGGGCTTCGCAGATCGCCGCGCTCAGCTCGCACAACGATTTCCTCGGGGTGACCACGCCGATGCTGGTGTTCGCGGGGCTGTCGATTGCCAAGGACATCCCGGCCTTCCGCCGGCTCGGCTGGCGCATCGTGCTGGTGTCCTTCGTGGCCAATGCCGGCACTTTCATCGGCGCGACCCTGGTGGCGCAGCTGTTCCATATCTGATGCCTCGCGGCGCGGCGGCGGGCGGCATGGACCGGCCCGCCGCCGTGCCGCGACGACCGACAAGAGCGCTCCCATCCGCATGAAACTGATCGATTCCATCGTCGCGCACGCCGACGAACTGACGGCGATCCGCCGCGACATCCATGCCCATCCCGAACTGGGCTACGACGTGTTCCGTACCGCCGAACTCGTCGCCGAGCGGCTCGAGCAATGGGGTTATGCCGTCACGCGCGGCGTCGGCCGCACCGGCGTGGTCGGCACCCTGAAGCGCGGCGGCAGCGCGCGCGCGATCGGCCTGCGCGCCGACATGGATGCGCTGCCCGTGCAGGAAGCCAATACCTTCGCGCATCGTTCGACGGTGCCCGGCGCGATGCATGCCTGCGGCCACGACGGGCACACCACCATGCTACTGGGGGCCGCGCGCCATCTGGCGCGGCATGGCGAGTTCGACGGCACCGTGCAGTTGTTCTTCCAGCCGGCCGAGGAGTCGGGCGGCGGCGCGCGCGCGATGATCGAGGACGGCCTGTTCGAGCGTTTTCCGGTGGATGCCGTGTTCGGGCTGCACAACTGGCCCGGCATCGCGGCCGGTGATTTCGCCGTGCGGCCGGGGCCGCTGATGGCCTCGACCAGCCTGTTCCGGATCAACTTGCGCGGTGCCGGCTGCCACGCGGCCATGCCGCACCTGGGCCGCGACCCGGTGTTCGCGGCGGGGCAGGTGCTGAGCGCCCTGCAGGGAATCGTCACGCGCAACCGAAATCCGATCGACGGCGCGGTGCTGTCGGTCACGCAGGTGCATGCGGGCGAGGCAATGAACGTGGTGCCGACCGATGCCTGGCTCGGCGGCACGGTGCGGACCTTCTCCGATGCGACGCTCGACCTGATCGAGAGGCGCATGCGCGCCGTGGTGGCCGCGACGGCCGCGGCCTTCGATTGCGAGAGCGAGGTGGATTTCCAGCACCAGTATCCGGCTACCGTGAACGACGCCGAACAGACAGCGGTGGCGGTGGCGGTGATGCGCGAGGTCGTGGGCGACGCGCATGTGAATGCAGCCGTCGATCCGACCATGGCGGCGGAGGATTTCTCGTTCATGCTGCGCGAGAAGCCGGGTTGTTATGCGTTTCTCGGGAATGGGGTGGGCGATCATCGCGTGCATGGGCATGGCGGCGGGCCTTGCCTGCTGCATAACGCCAGTTATGACTTCAACGATGCCTTGCTGCCGGTCGGGGCGAGTTATTTCGTGAGGTTGGTGGAGCGGGTTTTGGGGCGGTAGCGGGGCGGTGCCGACTTTTCGGGGCAGTTCGTGATCAACGAGCGCCGCCGGGGTGGTCCCGGTATGGGTGGCGCTCGTTGGTAAACCTCGATTCGACGAGAGGGGGCCGCAATCACCCATGCGCAGGGGCTTTGAGCACATGCAGAGCAACCCTGGCCATGCCACGTTTCCTCAAGGCATCGGAGGTTGCATAAACATGAGCGAGAACGACACTTTCGAGACGAACACGTTCGGGTTCAAACTTCCCTGTCGTCGGTTCGTAATCGCGGCCGAGAGGCCGAAGGAGCGTCGGATACTATTCGGTATTCGAAGTTTCTGCTAACCGTGACCGCAGATACTGCTAGCGCGTGAATTCCCGGCGGCACAGCCGGCAAAGGCCGAGAGCGAGTTTCTCGTCGTGTCCGCCGTGATGCTTTGGCGCAACAATATGACTGAGGTGTGTTCACCAATTCTGCCAATGCACCTTCAAGAGTGTGAGATTGTGCAGTAGCCCGCGACCCGCTTGATGGGGCATGCCGCCCGTGACAAGCTCATAGTGCGCGTACGAACGGTGAGCGGCAAATTGGATGTAAGCGCAACGATTTTCTTCGGGTAACTGGAACGGATCGAAACTTCAATCCCTGCTTTTCGGGTTGATGGTAGCGGTCTGCATTGACGCTGACTGCCTGGCAAGCGCGGCCACTCGAACCAATGTATCCGGTGGTGTTCTTTGACGCGCGCGGATCAAAGATTCGCGAAGACGCCGTGGTGCGCACCGTTGCGCAAGATCATCAAGACTCGAGGACACTTCCCAACCGATGAGGCTGCAACCAGGCTCATCTGGCTGGCACTGCGCAACATCACTGCCGGTTGGGGGCTGCTCATGACGGGAAGGAGACTATGAACCTGTTCGCCATCCTGAAACCGCCTGAAATGAGCGCAACGATAGTTCGTCGGACTCCCGCGTCATCCATCATTTCCCCTTGCTTCTGTGAAATTGCCGTGCTAATTTTTCATGAAATTAACCGGCGAAAATTTCACGGGAGTCCGCATGTTCGTGCAGTCCGACCGTCACGTCGCAAGCTACTACGCCGGCACCTACCCGGCGCCGATCCCGCATCGTCCCGAACTGGATGAGCGCATCGACGCCGACGTGCTGGTCGTCGGCGCGGGGTTCAGCGGGCTGCATACGGCGTTGCGCCTCGCGCTCGCGGGCAAGCGCGTGGTCGTGCTGGAAGCGAGCCGCGTCGCGTGGGCGGCGTCGGGCCGCAACGGCGGGCAGGCGCTGCTCGGCTGGTCGTGCGACATGCAGCCGCTCGAGGCTTCGCTCGGCCGCGACGGCGCGCGCGTGCTGTGGGACAGCATGCGCTGGGCCGCGGCCGAAGTGCGCGAGTTGCCCGCACGACACGGTTTCGACGTCGACTACCGGCCCGGCAGCCTGTGGGCGGCGGTGCGGCCGCGCCGCGTGGCGATGCTCGCGCAGGCCCGCGACGAAGCGGCCGAGCGGTGGGGCTACGACCGGCTGCGCGTGATCGGGCAGGACGAGATGTCCGGGTGGATCGGCAGCGCGCGCTATCGGGCCGCGCTCTACGATCCCGAAGCCGGACACCTGAATCCGCTGAAGCTCGCGCTTGGCCTCGCGCAGACGATCGAACGCGCGGGCGGCCGAATCTTCGAACGCAGCCGCGTGCTCGATTGTCGCGAGACGGCGGGCGGCCATGTTGCGCGCACCGCGCACGGCGAAGTGCGCGCCGACGTGCTCGTGCTC
Source organism: Burkholderia sp. WTPI3 (assembly GCF_021483755.1). Lineage (NCBI taxonomy): Bacteria > Pseudomonadati > Pseudomonadota > Betaproteobacteria > Burkholderiales > Burkholderiaceae > Burkholderia > Burkholderia sp. WTPI3. The sequence goes on from NZ_JAGIXF010000026.1 coordinate 6,570, forward strand.
GCGTGCAACGCATACGTCGACCGGCTCGATCCCGAACTGTCGCGCCGGCTGCTGCCGGTCGGCACGTACCAGGTCGCGACTGCACCGCTTGCCCCGGACGTTGCGCGCTCGCTGCTGCCGCGGAACAGTTGCGTGATCGACAACCAGTTCGTGCCCGACTACTTCCGCTTGAGCCCCGACAACCGGCTGCTGTTCGGCGGCGGCTGCACGTATCTCGGCGGGATACCGGCCGACATCGCGGCGGCGACGCGCTCGCACCTCGAACGCGTGTTTCCGCAACTGAGCGGTGTGCCGCTCGACTACGCGTGGGGCGGCCACATCGACATCAGCATGCGGCGCACGCCGGACATCGGCTGTCACGGCCAGCGCTACTGGCTGCAGGGCTTTTCGGGACACGGCGTGCTGCCGACGCTCGCCGGTGCGCGCGCGGTCGCCGACGCCGTGCTCGGCGACGACCGCCTGCTCGCGCAGTACCAGCGCATTCGCAACCCGCGCTTCCCCGGCGGCGACCGCCTCGCCGCGCCGATGGAAGCGATCGGCAAGGCCTGGTACCGTTTGCGCGATACCGTCTGACGCACCGGATTCCAACATGAACGAACAGGAAGAAATAGAAAGTCTGGCGATCCTGATCCGCGATCTGCGCAAGCATCGCAAGGTCACGCTCAACGATCTCGCCGAACGGATCGGCCGCTCGGTCGGGTTTCTGTCGCAGGTCGAACGCGGGTTGTCGCGCCCGACGGTGGCCGATCTCACCGCGATCGGCGAGGCGCTCGGCGTGCCGACCACGTATTTCTACAGCCTGAGCAAGCCGCGCAGCGTGCCGTGGGTCACGCGGCCCGACGAGCGGCGCACCGTGTATTACGCGGCCGGCATCACCGACATTCTCGTGTCGCCGAACATGCGCTCGCGCTTCTCGATCCTCGAAAGCCATCTCGCGCCGGGCGCGAGCAGCGGCGAGCGGCCGGTCGACGACAGCGACGAGCAGGGCGGCTTCGTGCTTGAAGGCGAACTGACGATCTGGATCGACGGCGACGACATGCCTGTCACGCTCGGCCCGAACGACGCGTTCCAGTTGCCTGCGCACAAGCGCTTCCGGTATGCGAACCTGAGCGATGCGCCGACGCGCGTGATCTGGGTGTTTACCTGAGTTGCCGGCAGGGCGGCCCGGCGGGCCGCCGCGTTGCCGGCGTGCTGGTTTGCAGTACTGATCGACATCGGGCATGGAGCATTGACGCATGCCGATGAATCCGGGTCGCCGCAAGGCGGCACCGCCATACAGAACATGGAAAGGATGAGACATGGCTGACGTCGTTACCGTGCTGGTCGATGAAGTGCGCGCCTTTCGGCAGGCGCACCCCGAGATCCGTTATGTCGACCTGATCTGTCTCGACCTGCCCGGACACTTCTACGGCAAGCGCTATCCGATCGATGCACTCGAGAAGGTCGCGGCGGGTTCGCTGCTGAAGCTGCCGCAGAACTGCGTGCTGCTCGGCACGCAGGGCGGCCTTTACAAGATCGGCGATTACTGCTTCAACGACGGCGACCCCGACGCGCCGCGCCGGCTGATTCCGGGCACGCTGAAGCCGGTGCGCTGGGAGCGTCAGCCGCTCGCGCAGATGCTGATCAGTTCCGACGGCACGGACGCGCCAATCGAGTTCGAGCCGCGCGAAGTGCTCGCGCGCGTGCTGCGGCGGTTCGCGGCGCGCGGGATCCGGCCGGTTGTCGCGTTCGAGCTGGAGTTCTACCTGTTCGCGGCGCAGCTCGAGGGCGGGATGCCGCAGTATCCGCGCGACCGCTTGAGTGACGACCGCGACGATCAGCCGAACATGCACATCGAGCGCCTGTCGCGCTTTTCCGAGGTACTGCACGAGATGGTCGAGGCCGCGTGCGAGCAGGGCGTCGACGCAACGGTGATCACGGCCGAACTCGGCCCCGGCCAGTTCGAGATCAACTTCGGCCACACCGACGACGCGTTGCGCGCGGCCGACTGGTCGGCGCTGTTCTGCCGCAGCACGCGCGGCGTCGCGTTGCGGCACGGCTATCGCGCGAGCTTCATGGGCAAGCCGTATCTGCACGCGCCGGGCAGCGGGATGCACGTGCATGTGAGCCTGTACGACGAAGCCGGTCGCAACCTGCTCGCCGCGGACAGGCAGCGGCCGTTGCGGCATGCGGTGGCCGGTTGCCTCGCGCTGCTGCCGCACTGCATGCCGGTGTTCGCGCCGAATCACAATGCGTTCCGGCGCTACGGATCGATGGTGAACGCGGCGAGCCGCGCCAGCTGGGGTTTCGAGGATCGCGACGCGTGCATCCGGATTCCGGAGTCGGATGCGCGCAACCTGCGCATCGAGCATCGGCTCGCGAGCGCGGATGCGAATCCGTACCTGGTGCTCGCAGCGATCCTCGCCGGGATGGAGCACGGGCTCGATGCACGAAAGGAGCCGATTGCGCCGCTCAACGACGATCGCGGCAGCGGGATCGATTTCCCGAAGGAGATGTTGTCAGCCGTCGCGGCGATGCAGGATCACGCGGCCGTGCGCGACGGGCTCGGCAGCGAGTTCGTGATGGTGTATTGCGAGAACAAGCGGCAGGAAGAGCTGGATTTCCGCAACGAGATCGGCGCGCGGGAGTATCGGTGGTTTCTGTGACGGCGAGACGCGCGACCCCGCCGCGCATCTCGCATGATCGATCAGCGCCCCGCCGCGAAACGCATCGCGACAAGGTACGCGAAAACCCCGTTACTCACCGAGCTTCGACGCCACGCATCCCGTGCTCGAGCATTCGCGCTCGCGTTCGCGCAGGAACGACAGGCGCGACTGCGTCATGTCGGTTGCACACTGCAGATCGACGAGGTAGCCGTTGTTGCGCGTCTCGCTGCATTGCGCGTCGCGCTGCTTCAGCCAGGCGAGCTGGCCGGCCTTCAGCGTGGCCTGCTGGTCGCCGCTCAGTTGCTTGCGCAGGCGGCCGTACTCGTCGTTGAGGTCGCGGTCGGCCTGGGAAAATTGCGTGCTGCTGCAATACACCTGATCGAACGCGCTGTGCGGCTTTGCACAGCCGGCCGCGTGTGCGGCGAACGGAACGGCAAGCGCCAGCAGTGCGCAGGATGCGAGCAGATTCTTCTTTTTCATGGTGATGCTCCTCGGTGGGTGAAAACCGTTGGAATCGGTCGCCGTTGCCGGTTATCGGGCCGCCGTGCAAGCGTCGACGCCGCCCGCGATCGCGGCGGCCAGACGCTGGATCGTCTCGCGTTGCGCGAGCCGCTTTTCCTCGTCGGGATTGACGATCACGCCGGCCTCGACCAGCACGGCCGGAATCGGTGCGGTACGCAGCACGACCAGATCGTCGAAGCGGTGAATGCCGAGTTGCGGATCGACGAGCGGGCGGTTCTCGCCCTTGATCGGCTGCGCGTGGTACAGCGACGGCCGTTCGCCGGTCGCGACCAGCCGTTCGGCGATCGCTTTCGCGCAACGCAGGCTTTCCGCGTAGTGGGGATTGCGCTCGGACACGAACACCGCGAACCCGCGGAATTCGCGTTGCCGGCCCGCGTCGATGAACTGCTGCTGCATCGAATCGTGATGGATCGATATGAACAGGTTCGCGTCGGGCGCCTGCGTCGAACGCTGGTCGAGCGCGATCTCGCGGCCGTCGGCCGACGTGCGCAGCACGCGGTCGCCTTGCGCGGCGAGTTTTTCGGCAACGGCGGCGGACAGGTCGAGGTTGTACCGGTATTCGACGCGGCCGCTCGCGCCGGTGGCGCCCGGATGGGCCGGTGTATGGCCGGTATCGACGACGATGTAGCGGCCCGATGCGGGCCGTGCGTCGGCACTCGCGTTGTCGGCCGCGTGCACCGCCAGCGGTGCGCCGAGCAACGGCGCCCATGCGAGCAGGCTCGCGGCGGCATGCACGAGCGGGCGCAGGCGTCGGAGGGTTCGGTTTGTCATTGTTGTCGTCGAAGAGGGCTACGGCGCGTCGAACGGCGCGGCACCGTCGGCCTGCTCGATGCAGTCGGAATGTCGCGCGATTATAACGGGTGGCAGCGGCGGTGCAATGACGGCACGGCCGCGGCCGTGCGGGCGCAAGCCGGTGCTCAGGCGAGCACGCGCCGGGCTGCGAGCATGCCCCAGTACGACGCTTCCTCGAACAGCGACAGTCCCGACAGGTCCGCATGCGCGAACACCACGGGGCCGTCGGCATCGCGCAGCGCGAGTAGCCCCGGCCGGCTCAGGAAGCCGACGTCCGGCGTCGCCATCGCGTGGCCGCGCACGGTGATCTCGAGCGCCGCTGCATGCTTCCACAGCGCGCGTCCGTACACGGCCTGCAGGTCGATCGCCGCCTGCTCGCGCAGCGCATCGGGCTTCGCCTGCGCGAGCCAGCGACGCGTGTCGTCGGGCGTGCGGGTGCTCAACGCCTGATACGCGGAGAACACCGAACGCGTGGGCGGCGACATCCGGATCAGCTGATGCGTCGACACGACATAGCCGAGCCCCGCGCCGTCGTAGACGACGTTGTCCCACGCGAGCGGTACGCCGGCTTCCTCGGCCGGCATCCCGTCGAGCAGGAAGTTGGACACGAGCCACGGCGCGCGCGGCGGCAGGTCGCGTGCGGGATCGAAGCCGGAGGCCTGAAGCTGCGGAAACACCCGCGCGGCGACGAACAGCGGCATCGCGCTGACGACGCGCCGCGCCTTCAGCGTAAAGGTGGACAGCGTGCCGTCGTTGCCGACGTGCGCGCACAGCACGTCGACGCCGCCCGTGCGTTCGGTTGCATGAACCGCGAAGCCGTCGCGCGACCATGCGTTCGAACCGGTACGCACGGTGATCGAATCGCTCAGCTTCGCCACCATCGTGTGCAGTCCGTCGGGCCAGGTCAGCACCGCACCGTCGCTTGCATTGCGCGCATGGCCGCCGCGCGACGAGAAGTAGTGGAGGCCGGCCCATGCGGATACGTGCTCGTAGCCCGCGCCGTAGTCGTCGCGGCAGCAGTAGTTCAGATACCAGTGCAACGCGGTCGCGGTGTAGCCCTCGTCGAACAGCCACTGCCGGAACGAGCGCCGGTCGAGCGAGCGCCACTGCGGGTCGTGCGACGATTCCGCGATCGGAATGCAGAACACCTTGCGGCCGTCCGCGCCGCGCGCGGTGCGCAGGCTGTCCGTGTACGCGAAGAAGCGCGTTTGCTGCGCGAGCGCATCGGCGCCGAGGCCGGCCGTCGGCACGATGCCGTCCTGCCACTGCCCGTTGATGAACAGCCGCTCGTCGGGTGCGTGCACGAGCACGCGCTCGTCGTACACAGGGCGTGCGGAGAACGGTGCAGATTCGATCACGCCGAGATCGGCGAGCATGTCGCGCAGATGCGCGGATTCGAGCGACGGCAGCGGCAGATAGTGCGCGCCCTTCGGATAGCCGAGATCGCCAAAGCGGCCGCCGGCCGCATTGCCGCCGAATTCCGGGCCGGCGAGCACGACGAAGCGCCGGTGGCCGGCACGCGCGAGCTGCCACGCACACGACAGGCCCGCCGCGCCGGCGCCGAGGATCGCGACGTCGGTTTCGATCGTGCCGGACGGCGCCGGCAGCGCTGCATGATCGCGCAACGCATGGCCTTCGCGCATGCCGGGATAGCCGACGCGCGGCGTCGTCTCGATCCAGCCGGTGCGGCCGCACGCGGCGAGCGACGCGGCCGCGGACGCGACGAGGAACGTGCGGCGGTCCATCAGCGCAGCACGTGCTTCCAGTCGTCGTCGAAGCGGCGCACGAGCGGCTGGTCGTTGAGTTCGTTCGGCGACATCGACAGCGCCGGCATGTCGGCCGGGAAGTGGAACATCTCGACGGCCGTCTGCGCGTCGAGCCAGCGCGTGGGCACCGAGTAATGCGTCGGTATGGTGAAGTCGCGGCGCTTGCCTGCGATCACGAAGCCCCAGTCGCCGAACGACGGCACATAGCAGTGGTACGGCCAGGTGTTGAGCCCGGCTTCGTGCAGCGTCGCGATGATGGTCCAGTACGCATGCGGCGCGAAATACGGCGACGTCGACTGGATCACCGCATAGCCGTTCTCCGACAGGTGGCGCGCGAGCAGGCGGAACACCGGCACCGAATACAGGCGGCCGAGCCCGAAGTTGGTCGGATCGGGGAAGTCGACGACGATCGCGTCGTACACGTCGGCGTTCGATTCGAGCCAGCGCACCGCGTCGTCGTTGATCACGTGCACGCGCGGATCCTTCAGCGAACCCTGGTTCAGCTTTACGAGCGGCGCGGAGGTCGAGAACAGCTTCGTCATCGCGGGATCGAGATCGACGAGCGTGATCCGTTCGAGATTGCGGTGCTTGAGCAGCTCGCGCACCGCAAGGCCGTCGCCGCCGCCGAGCACGAGCACGTGCTTCGCCCACGGCAGCGCTTCGATCGTCGGGTGAATCAGCGCCTCGTGATAGCGATGCTCGTCGCGCGACGAGAACTGCAGGTTGCCGTTCAGGTACAGCCGCATGTCGTCATGCCACTGCGTGAGCACGATGCGCTGGTAGGGCGTCGTTTCCGAATAGATCGTCTCGTCGCCGTACACGCCGTGCTCGGCCCAGTGCGTGATGCGGTCGGACAGCGCGAAGCCGGCGACGAGCAGCCCGATCACGAGCGACGCGCGCATCAGCTTGCCGCGTACGTTGCGGATCTCGTCGCGAAAGAGGTGCGTGGTCCACAGCGCGACGAAAGCGTTCAGCAGCCCGAACAGGAAGCTCGTGCGCAGCAGGCCGAGACGCGGCGCGAGCACGATCGGGAAGATCAGCGACACGGCGAGCGAGCCGAGATAGTCGAAGGTCAGCACTTCGCTGACGGTATGGCGGAAGGCCTGGCGGCGCTGCTGGAACGCGCGCATCACGAGCGGGATTTCCATCCCGATCAGCAGGCCGAGCGCGAGCACGAGCGCGTAGAGCGCCGCGCGGAACGGCGCGGCCAGCCACGCGAACACCGCGAACAGCAGCGCGGCCGATACGCCGCCGAGCAGGCCGACGAGCAGCTCGATGTCGACGAAGCGGTCGAGCACGTCGTCGTCCTCGACGAACTTCGCGAGCCACGAGCCGATTCCCATCGCGAACAGGTAGCAGCCGATCACCGACGAGAACTGCAGGATCGAGTCGCCGAGCAGGTAGCTCGACAGTGCGCTGCTGATCAGTTCGTAGCCGAGCCCGCACGATGCGAGCACGAGAATCGACAGGACGAGCGCACGCTTATGCAGCATGGCGCATCCGTTGTGCAGTGTTCGTCAATGTGGATATACTGGCGCGGATTTTCGTGGGGCGGCCAACCGTGGGGCGGCCAACCGTGGGGCGGCCAACCGTGGGGCGGCCAACCGTGGGGCGGCGCCGCATGGGCCGACCGGCGACGGGGCAGCGAACCGAGCACAAAATCCGAGGAAAAGAATGAATAGTGCCTATCTTTATGCGGTTCATTTGCTGTCGGCGTTCGTGCTGCTTTTTGTGTTCGCGGCAGTGTACCTGAAGGTCACCCCGTTCGACGAACTGGCGCTGATCCGCGACGGCAACGCGGCCGCGACGCTGTCGTTCGGCGGTGCGCTCGTCGGCTTCTGCCTCACGCTCGCGTCCAGCATCGCGCACAATTCGACGCTCGGTGAAGTCGTGCTGTGGGCCGTCGGCGCGATGGCCGTGCAGCTCGTCACCTATGCGGTGCTGACGCGCCTGATTCCTGGCATGAACCATGCAATCGAGGATCGCAACGCCGCGATGGGCGGGCTAATGGGCACCGCGTCGCTCGTCGTCGGCATCATCAATGCCGCCTGCCTGACCTGACGCGCCACGCGCTGGAGGAGACCGACATGAGTCTGGGATCGTTTATCCGCAAGCAGTTCATCGACGTCCTGCAATGGACGGAAGACACCGACGGCGTGCTGGCCTGGCGCTATCCGATGGAAGACCAGGAGATCCAGTACGGCGGCCAGCTGACCGTGCGCGAAACGCAGGTCGCGATCTTCGTCAACGAAGGCAAGGTCGCCGACGTGTTCCAGCCCGGGCTGTACAAGCTGGAAACGCGCACGCTGCCGGTGCTCACGTACCTGAAGAACTGGGACAAACTCTTTCAATCTCCTTTCAAGTCGGATGTCTATTTCTTCAGCACGCGGCTGCAGCTCGGCCGGCGCTGGGGCACCGCGCAGCCGGTGACGATCCGCGATCGCGAGTTCGGTTTCGTGCAACTGCGCGCCTTCGGCATCTATTCGTACCGGATCGTTGATGCGGCCGCGTTCCATCGCGAGGTCAGCGGCACGCGCGCGCAATACACGGTCGACGATCTCGAACAGCAATTGCGCAACCTGGTCGTCACCGCGATGAGCACGACGTTCGGCTCGGCCGACGTGCCGTTCGTCGACATGGCCGCGAACCAGTCGCTGCTGTCGCAGCGCGTCGCCGACGCGCTGGTGCCGGTATTCACGCGCTACGGCCTCGCGCTCGACGCGTTCGCGGTCGAGAGCGTGTCGCTGCCCGCGGAGCTGCAGAAGGCGCTCGACCTGCGGATCGGCGCGGGGATGGCCGGCGATCTCGCCCGCGCGACGCAATACCAGACCGCGCAGGCGATTCCGCTTGCCGCGCAGAACCCGGGCGGCATCGCGGGCGTCGGCGCGGGGCTCGCGGCCGGCGCGGCGATCGGGCAGGCGATGGCCGGCCAGATCGCGGGAGCCGCGCAACCGGCGCCGCCCGCGCCGGCTGCGGCACCGGTTGCCGCTGCGCAGCCGGCCGAGGCGACGGACTATGTGCAGCGGCTGGAGCAATTGAAGGCGCTGCTGGACAAGGGCCTCGTGACCGAAGAAGACTATTCGCGCGCGAAGGCGGAAATCCTCGCGAAGCTCACGCGGTAAGCGTCGCGCATGTTCAGTACATCGTGCCCCCAGTGCGGCGCGCCGGTCGAGTTTCGTTCGGCGGCGGCAGTGATGGCCGTCTGCGCGTTCTGCCGCAGCACGCTGCTCAAGCGTGGCGCCGACGTCGAACGCATCGGCGAGCTGGCCGCCGTGCTCGACGACGCGTCGCCGATCCAGATCGGCACGGCCGGGCGCTACGGCAAGCGCACGTTCACGGTGCTCGGGCGCATCCAGATGACGTACGACGCCGGCGCGTGGAGCGAGTGGTACGTCGTCTTCGACGACGGGGCATTCGGTTGGCTGTCCGATGCGTCGGGCCAGTATGCGGTCACGGTGCGCGAGCCGGACGGTACGTCCGGCGGTGCGTGGCCCTCGTTCAACACGCTCGAGCCCGGCATGCGGATCGACCACGGCGGCCGTGCGTATCTCGTGTCCGACGTCCGTACCGCACGCTGCACGGGCGGGGACGGCGAGTTGCCGTTCCGCGTCGATGCAGGCTGGGAAGCGCGTGTCGTCGATCTGCGCACCGGCAACGCGTTCGCGACCTACGACTATTCCGACGCGAACGCGAATGGCGGAAGTCCGGCCGTCTATACGGGCGAGGCGCTGGCATTCGACGCGCTCGCGTTCACGGGGCTGCGCGATACCGAAGCCGATACGCGCGAGAAACGCGGCGCGGCGATGGTGCCGTTCGCGTGTCCGAGCTGCGGCGCGCCGCTGTCGTATACGCCGAACGTGGCCGACTATGTCGTGTGCGGCAGTTGCCACGCGGGCGTGCAGTGCACGGCCGAGCAAAAGACGGTATTCGCCGCGCAGCGCAAGCTCGATGCGGTGAAGGGCGCGCTGGAGCTCGGGGCGGCCGGCACGTTCGACGGCGTGAAGTACACCGTGATCGGCATGATGCGCTGCCGCGTGCCGGGCGACGACGAGACGTGGGACGAATACCTGTTGCTGAACCCGAAGCGCGGTTTCCTTTGGCTCGTGCAGAGCGAAGGACGCTGGGAGCGCGTGCAGGTGCTCGACCACTGGCCGACGATCGGCGGCGAATCCGACGTGACCGAAGGCGGGAAGACTTACCGGTTGCGCGAGACGTACGACTCGGAAGTGGTGTACGTGGTCGGCGCATTCAACTGGCGCGTGCAGGTGGGCGACCGCACGTCGATCGTCGACTACGGCTGGCAGAAGGACAAGCTCACGCGCGAGCGCAGCACGGCGGAAATCGTCTGGTCGCGGGCGCAGCCGCTGTCGGGCGGCGCGCTTGCCGAGCGCTTCGCGACGCCGGCGCTCGCGACCGCGTCGGTTGTGTCCGCAACCGGTTCCGCGGCGAAGCCGACGGGCCTGTTCGGCACGAAGCATCCGCACAGCTTCGCGCCGCTGCCGCTCATATTCAGTGCGCTGCTCGTGTTCTTCAACACGGGTTCGCTGTTCTCGTTCAGCGGCCGCTCCGTCTACGTGCTGATCGGCTTGCTCGTGCTTTGGCTGCCTGAATGGCTGTGGAAGGGTTTCGCAACGGATGGAGGCGATTCCTGATGCGTTACATCCTCTACGGCATCTACGGGCTGATCGTCGTCACGCTGTTCAGTTGCGCGTCGATCGGCGGCAGCGGCTCGGGCGGCAGCGGGTGGGGGAGTTCGTCCGCGCGCAGCGGCTACTCGTCCTACGGGTCGCACAAATGACGGCGCACGACAGTATCGCTCCGCCGCGCGCAACGCTCGGCTCGCATGTGCTGGCCGACCTGGCCGGCATCGATGCGGCGCTGCTGCGCGATGCCGGACGGCTCGAGACGATTCTCGCCGACGCCGCGCGGCAGGCCGGCGCGCGCGTGATCGGCGCGCATTTCCATCATTTTGGCGGCGAGTGCGGCGTGACGGGCGTCGTGCTGCTCGCCGAATCGCACATCACGATTCATACCTGGCCCGAGCACGGCTTCGCGGCCGTCGACGCCTTCATGTGCGGCGCCGCGCGGGCGGCCGATGCGGTCGATGCGATCGCCGCCGCGCTCGGCACGCACGCGCAGGTCCGGCAGCAGGTGGCACGCGGCGTCGCATCCGCGTGAGCGGACGTCGTTACCCCGGCGTGACCGTTCGCGACGCGCGATACGCCGCAATCAGCGATTGATTTCGTCGGCCGAGATCAGTTCGGCCACCAGCACCTGCGCGGGCCCCTTCAGGTAGTACTCGTGTTCGAGCGGTTCGCGCAGCTTCATGAACGTGTCGGCGCCGACCTGCATCGTTTCGCCCGCATGCATCCGCGCGCCGCTTTGCAGCAGGTAATGCATCACGTTGTTGAAGATGCCCGAATACCGTTCGCCCTCGTGATGGCCTGCAGCCAGCGCGGCGAAATCGGGCAGGCCGAACACGTCGGCGCCGTATGTGCGCATCCATACGCCTTCGGTGCCTTCGACCTCGTACTTCACGAAACCGCAGAAGAACAGGTTCAGCGGGATTTCGCGCAGGACTTCGAGGCTTTCTTCGCCGAGTTCCTCCGCGTCGAAGACGCCGGCCGGCAACGACGTATGCGCGCGCTCGTTCAGCACCGCGAGGCCGCTCTGTCCGGCCAGCGCGCCGGCGACGGCCGCCAGCGCGACATACTGGTCGAGCGGGTTCGCTTCGTGGCCTGCGTAGTAAAGGATCACGTGGCTGCGGCTCGCACGCACCTGCTGCTTCAGGTCTTGTCCGTAGTGGGCTGGCGCGACGCACGCTTCCAGCGCGTCCGACGGATAGGGTGCATCGAAGCCGACCAGCCGGACGACGTGGTTGCTCCAGCCGGCGAGCCCGAATACCTGCTCCAGCGTCGGTTCGGTTTCGACGCATGCCTGGCTCATGCTCGGGTGGTATGCGCGCAGCGCGGCTGTCAGCGCGTCGATATCGACCTGCAGCGGTCCGTCGAACACCACCGCCACGCTCAGCGGATTGTCGATGTCGGCGGCTGCGACCAGCGCGGCCGCGTTTTCGGGGGTGTCCTTGCGGCCAAAGAATCGGGATATCAGGCTCATTGGATTATGTTTGTGTCGATGCCGTGTCAGGCAGGAAAGCCCTGTTCTCTCGGTCAGGGCGCGCCGTCGGGGTGACGGCCGTCGGTAGTTTCCCCATGTTCGGCGAATCTGGCAAATGCGCGACCGATGCCCGATGGCGCGTTCGGGCGCATTGGGGCGGAAGTGATGCGGTCATGCCGGGCCGCACACGTGTGCGGCGTTGCGCGAGCGTCGCTCAGTGCGGCAACGCTTCGGCTTCGGCCCAGCGCTTGAACGAGTCGAGACGTCGGCGCGTCTGCACGAGATAGAACGCGCCGATCAGCGGCTCGAGCAGCCAGCGCAGCCACGCCGGTTGCACGCGGAAGTGATACGTGAACTTCACCTCCGTCGAGCCGGCCGAGCGTTCGGTGAAATTCCAGCTGCCGCTGAAGCGTTCGAGCACCTTCGGCCCGTCGACCATTTCGATGGCCGCGACCTGCGGCGGACGGTACGAGATGTAGCGCGACACCATAGTCGCGCCGGACTGGCTGCGGCAGAACGCGTCGATGCCGACATCGGCCGTCATCCCGTCGAGCAGATAGGCGTCGGAGAGGAAGCTGTCCCAGACGAGCCGCCGCCCGTAGTCCTGCGACCACGTGAAGAGGCGTCTGCGATCGACACCGACGATCCGGCTGACTGAGATCCTCATGATGGCGGGCGAAGGGAGGCGGATTGGGATGGAATCGAGTGTAACCCGCCCGCGCCGCGCACTTGTTAAGACTTCGTCAAGTCGAGCGGCGATTCGATTGACGGTCTCCGGGAATTCCCCTAGGATCGAATCCATGCCTTTGGGAAAGACCCGAAGCGTTTCAATCTCTTGAGGGAGCCTCATGAGTACGCAACAGAACCGGCGCTTCGACGCGCTCGTTTTCATTGGTCGTTTCCAGCCTCCGCATCGTGGTCACCTGAATGTGCTGAAGTCGGCATTGAGCCGGGCCGGGCGCGTGTGCGTGCTGATCGGATCGACCGACAAGCCCCGCACCATCAAGGATCCGTTTTCGTTCGACGAGCGCTGCCAGATGCTGGTTTCGCTGCTCGACCCGTCCGAGCGCGAGCGCGTGACGATCGCGCCCGTGCAGGATTCGACGTACAACGACGGCGACTGGGTGCGCTGGGTGCAGGATGCCGTGGCGTCCGCGCTCGGCGACGTCTCGCAGCGCAAGGTCGGGTTGATCGGCCACGAGAAGGACGCCACATCCTACTACCTGCGGATGTTCCCGCAATGGGAGCTCGTCGACGTCGATGCGGCCGAAGACATTTCCGCGACCGAAATCCGCGACCAGTATTTCGCCGAACGCACCAACAGCTTCGTGCAATGGGCCGTGCCGGAACCCGTGTTCGGCTGGCTCGAACGCTTTCGCACCCAGCCGGCCTTCGCGCAGCTGAAGGCCGAGGCCGAATTCATCGCCGCGTATCGCAAGGCGTGGTCGGCTGCGCCGTACCCGGTCACGTTCGTGACGGTCGACGCGGTGGTCGTTCACTCGGGCCATATCCTGCTCGTGCGCCGGCGCAGCGAACCGGGCCGCGGCCTGTGGGCGCTGCCGGGCGGATTCGTGAACCAGGACGAGCGGCTCGATGCGGCCTGCATTCGCGAACTGCGCGAGGAGACGGGCGTGAAGCTGCCGGAGCCGGTGCTGCGCGGCTCGATCAGGGATCGTCAGGTGTTCGATCATCCGGCCCGCTCGCTGCGCGGCCGCACGATCACGCATGCGTGCCTGTTCAATTTCCCGACCGGCGAGCTGCCGCGCGTGAAGGGCAGCGACGACGCCGACAAGGCACGCTGGGTGCCGCTCAACGAATTCGCGCAGATGCGCAACGTGATGTTCGAGGATCACTTCGAGATCGCGTATCACTTCCTGGGGAAGCTGTGATCCGTTGATTCCCCGGATACCGGTCCGCTGCGACAGACGCGGCGGCACTTCAACGGCCTAGAGGAGCTCTAGCCATGCAACACGTTCCCGGCGGCTTTGCCGCGGTTCTCGCCAATCCGATCCTCAACACGGATTCGTACAAGGCTTCCCACTTCCTGCAATACCCGCCCGACGCGCAGGCGATGTTCTCGTACGTCGAATCGCGGGGCGGCCGCTACGACCGCACGCTGTTCTTCGGCCTGCAGATGCTGCTGAAGGAATATCTGTGCCGGCCCGTCACGCACGCGATGATCGACGACGCGCGCGATTTCTTCGCGGTGCACGGCGAGCCGTTCAACGAGGATGGCTGGCGTCATGTCGTCGAGCGCTACGACGGCTATCTGCCCGTGAAGATCCGCGCGGTGCCCGAAGGTTCGATCGTTCCGGTGCACAACGTGCTGATGACCGTCGAATGCGACGATCCGAAGGTGTTCTGGCTCGCGTCGTATCTCGAGACGATGCTGTTGCGCGTGTGGTATCCGGTGACGGTCGCCACGCGCAGCTGGCAGCTGCGCCAGACGATCCGCCGCTTTCTCGAGAAGACCGACGACGATCTCGCGCAATTGCCGTTCAAGCTGCACGACTTCGGCGCGCGCGGCGTGTCGAGCGCGGAATCGGCTGCGATCGGCGGCGCGGCGCACCTCGTGAGCTTCATGGGTTCGGACACGGTGCCCGGCGTGCTGGCCGCGAACCGCTTCTACCGCGAGCCGATGGCTGCGTATTCGGTGCCGGCAGCCGAGCACAGCACGATCACGTCGTGGGGGCGCGACGGGGAGGCCGATGCGTACCGCAACATGATCGACCGTTTCGGATTGCCCGGCGCGATCGTGTCAGTCGTATCGGACTCCTACGATCTGTTCGCCGCCCTTGAAATGTGGGGCGGCCCGCTGCGCCAGGCGGTGATCGACTCGGGCGCGACGCTCGTCGTGCGTCCCGATTCGGGCGACCCGGTGACGATCGTGCTGCAGACCGTGCGCGCGCTCGACGCGTCGTTCGGTTCGACCGTGAACGGCAAGGGGCGGCGCGTGCTCGATCGCGTGCGCGTGATTCAGGGCGACGGTGTCGACGAGCAGTCGATCGAAGCGATTCTCGCCGCGCTCGACGATGCGGGTTATGCGGCCGGAAACGTCGTGTTCGGGATGGGCGGCGCGCTGCTGCAGCAGGTGAATCGCGATACGCAGCGTTTCGCGATGAAGTGCTCGGCGATCCGGCGCGACGGCGTGTGGCACGACGTGCGCAAGGATCCGGTCACCGACCGGGGCAAGCGCTCGAAGAAGGGGCGGCTCACGTTGCTGCGCAATCGCCGTACGGGCGAGTACCGGACCGTGGCGTTGCCGGTCGCGTGGGACGATCGCGCGCTGGAAGGCGAGTGGGACGATGCGCTCGAAACGGTGTTCGACACGGGGCGGATGCTGGTCGATACGACGTTCGCCGAGGTGCGGGCGAGGGCGCACGCGGGCGAGCGGTGAAACGTGCGCTGGGGTGATGCGGCAGCGCGTCACCCGGGCGATGCCGGGTCGTGTCGCGTACCCGGCACACCGCGCACTGCGGGTCGTCTGCTGTTTCAAGGCCCGGTGCGCGTGCGCATCGCATCGGCGACTGCGTCGCGCACACAACTCGCGGCGATTTCCGACGCACGCGTGCGTGCCGCACGCCCCAGACGCGCAATCACCAGCGGCTGGATCACGGTCGATTCCCGAATCGCACATTCGACGACGAGCGGCGAGCGCGTGACCGCCGGGCTTTGCGTGATCAGCAGCGACACGCCGAGCCCGCTCGCGACCATTGCCCGAACCAGCTCGATCGAGACCGCACGATAGCGGACATTCGGCGACAAGCCGCATTGCCAGAACGGCGCCATCAGGAAGTCGCGGCTGTGCGGCAGGTCGATCAGGATGACCGGATACGCGGCGAGATCGCGCAGCGAAATCGCGCGCTTGCGTTTAGCGAGCGCGGACCCGGCCGGTACGAGCGCATAGGGCCGCAATTCGGCAAGGCACTCGCGCTCGATGTCTTCGGGCAGGCCGACGTCGTACATCAACGCGAAATCGATCTGCTGCTTGTGCAGTGCCATATCGAGCTGAGCCAGATCGCCTTCCACGAAACGGATGTCGAGGCGCGGATGGCGTTGCTGCGCGAGTTCCAGCACGCGCGGCAAATAGACCGGCGCGATCGTGCTGAATACGCCGATATGGACGATACCGCCCGGCTCGTCGCCGATGTCGTCGGTCGCGAATGCGGACGCCGACGCCAGCAACTGGCGCGCCTCGGCGAGCTTGCGTTCGCCGAAATGCGTGAGCGTCATCCGTGTGCCCGCGCCACGCGTGAACAGCCGGTCGTCGAACAGCGCTTCGAGCTCGCGGATTGCCACCGAGATCGATGGTTGCGACACGCTGAGCCGGACCGCGGCGGCGGTCGTGCTGCCCGATTCGGCGGCGGCGACGAAATAACGAAGCAGTCTCAGCGACAGAGCCATGGTGTACCCATATGAAAATCGTATAGGTGTTAATTTATTCCGATATTTTATCTGATTGCCATGCTCGAACAGAATCACTGCATCGGCCGACTCGGCCCGACCTTCAGGAGAAAGATGCCGTGACTGTGTCCAGGCTGCCGCTCGACGGCATACGCGTGATCGATTTTTCCCGGGTGCTCGCGGGGCCGCTATGTTCGGCGTTGCTCGGCGACCTCGGCGCCGACGTGATCAAGATCGAGCCGCCCGCGGGGGACGACTATCGTGCGATCGGCCCGTTCGCGAACGGCGAGAGCGGGTTGTTCGGCGCGATGAACCGCAACAAGCGCAGTGTCGTGATCGACATGAAGACGTCGGACGGGCAGGCGCTTGCGCAATCGCTGTGCGCCGGCGCGGATGTCGTCGTCGAGAACTTTCGCCCCGGCGTGGCCGATCGGCTCGGAATCGGTTACGCGACGCTGTCGGCGCGCAACCCGGCGCTGGTGTACGCGAGCGTGTCCGGATTCGGGCAGACCGGCCCGGAATCGCGCCGGCCGGCGTACGACATCATCCTGCAGGCGATGTGCGGGTTGATGGATGCGACCGGCGCACCCGACGGCGAGCCGACACTCGTCGGCGATTCGGTGTCCGATGTGGTCAGCGGGATTTTTGGGTCATGGGGCGTGCTCGCGGCGCTGGTCGCGCGCGATCGAACCGGACAGGGCACGCACGTCGACGTATCGATGTTCGATGCGACGATGAGCCTGACCGCGGCACTCGTCGCACGTTATGCGACCACCGGCGTTGCGCCGCGGCGTGTCGGCAACCGCCATCCGACGTCCGCGCCGTTCGGCGCATATCGCGCCGCGGACGGCCATTTCGTCGTCGCGGTACTCAACAACAAGCTGTTCGGTTTGCTGGCCGACACGATCGGCCAGCCGGCGCTGGCCGACGATGCGCGCTTTGCGTCCGACACGTCACGCTGTGAACACGAAGCGGCGTTGCGCGCGTACATCGAGCAGTGGGCCGCAGCGCGCTCGGTCGACGAGGTCAACGCGACGCTGGCCGCGGCGGGTATTCCGGTCGCGCCGATCCGGAACATCCGGCAAGCGCTCGAAAGCGAGCAAGCGCGCACACGGCGCCTGCTCGTCGATGCCACTGCGGCCGACGGCTCGCCGATCCGGTTGCCCGCGCAACCGCTGAAGTTTTCCGCGTATCCCGACACGCGCACGACCCGCGCACCGCAGCTCGGCGAACACACGCACGCCGTGCTCGGGCAGGTGCTCGGCCTCGACGACGCAACGATCGCCGCACTGGCGAAGGACGGCGTGATTCATGCGGCACCCGGCATGGCGTACGGCGGCGCTGCCGAACCGTCGCGACAGACCGAAACCCATCAGGAGATGAACGATGCTTAAACGACTGGGCGTCGCCGACGCCGACCTCGAAATGGCCGACGCGATTCGCCGCTTCGCACAAGCCGAACTCGCACCGCACGCGGCGCAGGTCGATCGCGACGAGACGTCGACCACGCGTTACGTGCCCGCGCTGGCCGAACTCGGCGTGATGGGGATGAATCTGCCGGAGCGCTGGGGCGGAATCGGTGCGTCGCCGGCCGCGATCATCCTGTCGCTGGCCGAGATCGCGAACGCGTGCGCGGCGACGTCGTCGATGATCGGCGCGCACTATCTGGCGACCGATTCGGTGCTGATCGGCGGCGACGACGCGTTGCGCGCGCGCTATCTGCCGGACGCCGCAAGCGGCGCGAAGCTGGGCGCATTTGCGCTGACCGAGCCGCAGGCCGGCTCCAATCCGGCCGGCATGACGGCGCAGGCCGTGCGTGACGGCGACAACTACCGGATTCGCGGCGTCAAGCACTTCATCTCGAACGCCGATGCCGCGCAGTTCATCGTCGTCTATGCGAAAACCTCGCCCGAGCTCGGGACGCGCGGCATCAGCGCGTTCGTCGTCGATCGCGATACGCCCGGCGTGTCGGTGTCGTCGCCGGAGAAGCTGATGGGCATTCACGGCGCCCCCGCGCACGAAGTCGCGTTCGATTGCGTGGTGCCGGCGTCGAACCGGCTCGGCGACGAAGGGAGCGGCTTCCGCACCGCGATGAAGGTGCTCGACAACAGCCGGCTCGACGTCGCGGCGACGAGTCTCGGGATCGCGGAAGCCGCGCTCGGCGACGCGATCGACTGGGCGAAGCAGCGTCACGTCGGCGGCGAGGCGCTCGCGAACAAGCAGGGGCTGCAATGGCGATTCGCCGACATGAAGACGCAGCTCGAAGCCGCGTGGCTGCTGACGCTGCAGGCCGCGGCGCGGCGTGCTGCCGGCGAGCCGTTTACCGACATGGCGTCGATGGCGAAGCTGTATGCGTCGGAGATGGTGGCATTCGTGACCGATGCAGCCTTGCAGATCCACGGCGGCTATGGGTTCACGCGCGAAATGCGGATCGAACGACTCGTCCGGGACGCCCGCATTCTGCGGATCTACGAAGGATCGTCGGAGATCCAGCGCACGGTGATTGCACGCACGATGCTGGCATGACGGCACGTGAAATCGAACAAGGAGACGCGTGGTGAAAGTTCTGGTTCCAGTGAAGAGAGTGGTCGATTACAACGTGAAGGTCCGCGTGAAGTCGGACAACACGGGTGTGGATATCGCGAACGTGAAGATGTCGATGAACCCGTTCGATGAGATTGCCGTTGAAGAAGCGGTGCGTCTGAAGGAAGCGGGCGTGGCAACGGAAGTGATCGCCGTGTCGGTGGGCGTTGCGCAAGCGCAGGAAACGCTGCGCACGGCGCTGGCGATCGGTGCGGATCGCGCGATCCTCGTCGAATCGACCGACAGCGTCGAGCCGCTGGCGGTCGCGAAGATCCTGAAGGCGCTGGTCGACAAGGAACAGCCGCAACTGGTGATCCTCGGCAAGCAGGCGATCGACGACGATTCGAACCAGACGGGCCAGATGCTGGCGGCGCTCGCAGGCTTGCCGCAGGCGACGTTCGCGTCGAAGGTCACGATTGCAGATGGCAAGGCCACGGTTGCACGCGAAGTCGACGGCGGTGCTGAAACGCTGTCGCTTCAACTGCCGGCAGTCGTGACGACCGATCTGCGCCTGAACGAGCCGCGCTACGTGACGCTGCCGAACATCATGAAGGCGAAGAAGAAGCCGCTGGAAACGGTGAAGCCGGAAGAGCTGGGCGTGGACGTCGCGCCGCGTCTGAAGACGCTGAAGGTGGTCGAGCCGCCGAAGCGTGCAGCCGGCGTGAAGGTGCCGGACGTGAAGACGCTGGTCGAGAAGCTGAAGACCGAAGCCAAGGTGCTGTAAGAGGGAGCGCAAAGAAATGACGATTCTGGTGATTGCAGAACACGACAACGCGTCGATCAAGGCCGCGACGCTGAACGCGGTGGCGGCGGCGGCGAAGATCGGCGGCGACATTCACGTGCTGGTCGCGGGCCACAACGCGCAGGGCGCGGCCGATGCGGCGTCGAAGATTGCGGGCGTATCGAAGGTACTCCTGGCCGACGCGCCGCAACTCGAAGCGGGCCTGGCGGAAAACGTCGAGGCGACCGCGCTGAACATCGCGAAGGATTACTCGCACATCCTCGCGCCGGCTACCGCCTACGGCAAGAACATCGCGCCGCGCATCGCCGCGAAGCTGGACGTCGCGCAGATCTCGGACATCACGGCAGTGGACTCGGCCGATACGTTCGAGCGCCCGATCTACGCGGGCAACGCGATCGCGACGGTGCAGTCGAGCGACCCGATCAAGGTCATCACGGTGCGTGCGACGGGTTTCGATCCGGTAGCCGCGGAAGGCGGCAGCGCATCGGTCGAGAAGATCGAAGCGGCAGCCGACGCAGGCAAGTCGCAATTCGTGAGCCGTGAGGTGACGAAGCTGGACCGTCCGGAGCTGACGTCGGCAAGCATCATCGTGTCTGGCGGCCGCGGTCTGGGCAGCGGTGAAAACTACACGAAGG
This sequence comes from Burkholderia sp. WTPI3, assembly GCF_021483755.1. NCBI lineage: Bacteria > Pseudomonadati > Pseudomonadota > Betaproteobacteria > Burkholderiales > Burkholderiaceae > Burkholderia > Burkholderia sp. WTPI3. The sequence goes on from NZ_JAGIXF010000026.1 coordinate 26,776, forward strand.
TGCTGGAGCCGCTGGCGGACAAGCTGTCGGCGGCACTCGGCGCATCGCGCGCGGCAGTGGATGCAGGCTACGTGCCGAACGACTATCAGGTCGGCCAGACCGGCAAGATCGTTGCGCCGCAGCTGTACATCGCAGTCGGTATCTCGGGTGCGATCCAGCACCTGGCCGGCATGAAGGATTCGAAGGTGATCGTCGCGATCAACAAGGATCCGGAGGCGCCGATCTTCAGCGTGGCCGATTACGGTCTCGTCGGCGATCTGCACGAGCTTGTCCCGCAACTGACCGCGTCGCTCTGATCCCTGCAACTCATCAGGATCCACTGATCCTGCCCGCATGCCGTGTCATTGCAACCGGCATGCGATTCACGCGAAGGACCGCGGCCTGATGCCTCTGGTCCGAGCGAACCCCCAAGCGCAGTTTTCCACCGGTCAGGAGCCGAGCATGGAACGTACCGCTTCACCTGTCGCCAATCCGTCGCTGATCGAGCGTCGTTCGATCGACCATATTCCCGATGCCGAGCGCCACGGCAACCTGTTCAGTCAATTCACCCTGTGGTTCGGCGCGAACCTTCAGGTCACGGCAGTCGTCGTCGGCGCGCTGGCGGTGGTGCTCGGCGGCGACGTGTTCTGGTCGCTGATCGGTTTGCTGGCAGGCCAGGTGCTTGGCGGCGCGGTGATGGCGCTGCACGGGGCGCAAGGGCCGCAGCTCGGGCTGCCGCAGATGGTGTCGAGCCGCGTGCAGTTCGGCGTGTACGGCGCGATCGTGCCGCTCGCACTCGTCTGCGTGATGTATGTCGGATTCTCCGCGGGCGGAACGGTCCTCGCCGGGCAGGCGATCGCCGAATTGCTGCATGTCGGCCATACCGCCGCGATCCTGATCTTCTCCGCGCTCGTCGTGCTGCTCACCGGTCTCGGCTACCGGACGATTCATGCAATGGGGCGCATATCGAGCATCGTCGGCACGCTCGCATTCCTGTATCTGTTTGCGAGCCTGCTGAACGGGCCCGCGCTCGGCGCGTTGCTCGCGAATCGCCACTTCACGCCCGCGTCGTTCCTGCTCGCGGTGTCGTTGTCCGCGTCGTGGCAGATCGCGTACGGACCGTACGTCGCCGACTATTCCCGTTACCTGCCCAGAGCGACGTCGCCCGTCAAGACCTTTGCCGCCGTATTCTGCGGCACCGTGATCGGCGCGCAGGTATCGATGACGTTCGGCGTGCTGGCCGCGGCGCTCGCCGGCGATCGCTTCGCCGGGCACGAGGTCGCGTTCATCGTCGGCCTCGGCGCGACGGGTACGATCGCAGCGGTGCTCTATTTCACGATCGCGTTGGGCAAGCTGACGATCACGACGCTCAACGCGTACGGCAGTGTGATGTCGGTTGCGGCGATCCTGACCGGCTTCGGCGGGCGACGCGAGATCTCGCCGCGCACGCGCATCGCGTTCGTGCTGCTGACCGTCGCCGCATCGAGCGGGATCGCGCTGGCCGGGCAGCACGATTTCCTCAAAGCGTTCTCGTCGTTCCTGCTGTTTCTGCTAGTGTTCTTCACCCCGTGGAGCGCGATCAATCTCGTCGACTATTACTGCGTCACGCGCGAGCGTTACGACGTGCCGGCATTGTTCGACCCCGACGGCCGGTACGGCCGCTGGAACGTCGTCGGTATCGCGGTCTACGCGGTCGGCGTGCTCGTGCAGATGCCGTTCGTCGCGACGGGGTTCTACACCGGGCCGTGGGTCGATGCGCTAGGCGGCGTCGACGTGTCGTGGATCGTCGGCATCGTCGTGCCGGGCTTGTTGTACTACGTCGCGTCGCGCGGCGCCGTGGCGAGCGTGCCGGATCGCCTGATCCTGTCCGACTCGGCGCGCGACGTCGACTAGTGTAGTGCGTCACAAATAATGCAACTTAATCGCGGTTTACGAGTCTCCTTGATACGGAGGGAGAACTCATGCGAATCGCGGCGAAAGTTGAGCTAAGTGAAGCACAGCGCAAACAGTTAAAGACGTGGGCTACTGGCCGGACGATTCCGGTTCGACTGGCTGAGCGCGCCAAGATGATTTTGCTCGCAGCGCAGGGAAAGACAGATAAAGAGATCAGTGCGGACCTGGCTATCTGGCGAGGCACGGTCGCACGCTGGCGCGCTCGCTTTATAGCTGACGGTGTGACGGGGATCGAGCGGGATGAGACGCGACCCGGGCGCAAGCCGAAGATCTCCGCGCGCAAGGTCAAGACCGTTGTGGCACTGACGACGCAGCAACGTCCGGATAACGCGACGCATTGGAGCACACGCAGCATGGCAGCGGTGGCCGGCATAAGTGAGGCGAGCGTGCGGCGCATCTGGCAGGCGCATGGCCTCAAGCCGCATCGGTTAGAGAGCTTCAAGGTATCGAACGACAAGCACTTTGCCGAGAAACTCGAGGACATCGTCGGGCTGTATCTCGATCCCCCGGAGCACGCCTTGGTCCTGTGCTGCGATGAGAAGTCCCAGATCCAGGCACTTGATCGGACCCAGCCGGGCTTGCCGCTCAAGCGAGGTCGCGCTCAAACGATGACGCACGATTACAAGCGCCATGGTGTGACGACGCTGTTTGCCGCGATGAACACGCTCGATGGCAGTGTCATTGGCCAGTGCCAGACTAAACATCGTCACCAGGAGTGGTTGAGCTTCTTGCGCAAGATCGATCGCAACACGCCCAAGGACAAGGAGCTGCATTTGATCGCTGACAACTATGCAACCCATAAGCACCCCGAGGTACAGGCATGGCTTGCCAAGCACCCGCGATTCCACATGCATTTCACGCCCACCAGTGCCTCTTGGCTCAACATGGTCGAACGCTTCTTTCGTGACTTATCAGTGAACCAGTTGCGACGTGCGGCGTTCCGCTCGGTACCCGAATTGGTCAGCACAATCGAACAGTACGTGCAGAAGCACAATCGTCATCCGAAACCATTCATCTGGACAGCAAAAGCCTCCGACATCCTCGCGAAAGTCACGCGTGCCAGGGCCAAACTGAATAAGATGCAATCTGTTTGACGCAGACCACTAGGTCACGGTTCGCTCGCGATTGCGCGTAACGGGCGGCGGCGTGTCGGGGTCGTGCGATGCGGCCCGCGCCGCCTCCATCGCCCCCGCAAGCGCATCGAACACCGCTGGCCCCTTGCAGCGCGACACGTTGAAGCGCATGAACGACGTCGCGCTGCGCGCCGCACTGAACACGTTCCCCGGCGCGAGCACCACGTCGTGATCGAGCGCGTGGCGCGCGACGTGCGCGGCGTCGAGCCCGTCGGGCAACTCCGCCCATACGAACAGTCCGCCGCGCGGTTCCGTCCAGATCCCGAGCCCGGCGCGCGCGAGCCGCCGGATCGTCTCGCCCATCGCGTCCGCGAGCTGCGCGCGCAGGCTGTCGAGATGGCGCCGGTACGTGCCGTCGACGAGCAGCCGATGCACGACGTTCGCGCCGATCTGCGCATTGCCGAACGACGTCGCGAGCTTCAGGTCGACGAGCGCATCGATCCATTCGGGACGCGCGGCGACATAGCCGCAGCGGATCGCAGCCGACAGCGTCTTCGAGAAGCTGCCGATCGACACGACGCGCGACAGCCCGTCGAATGCCGCGAGGCGCGGCGCGGGCGTGCTCTCGAAGTCCGCGAAGATGTCGTCCTCGACGATCAGCAGCCCATGCTCGGCCGCGAGCGTCAGCAGCCGGTGCGCGACCGGCGGCGCGAGCGTTGCGCCGGTCGGGTTGTGCAGTGCCGCGTTCGTGATGTAGAGCCGCGGACGATGCTCGACGAGCACCTGCTCGAAGCGCGCGAGGTCGGGGCCGTTCGGCGTGTACGGGACGCTGACGATCCGCGCACGATGCGCGCGCAGCAGCGCCTGGAAGTTGAAGTAGCACGGGTCGTCGAGCACGACGGTGTCGCCGGGCTCCAGCAGCAGCCGGCACACCAGATCGAGCGCATGCGTGCCGCCGTCGGTCAGCATGATCTGCGCGGGCTCCGCATGGATGCCGTGCTGCGCGAGGCGCCACGCGAGCTGCTGGCGCAGTGCGGGCAGCCCGAGTGGTGTCGCATAGTCGGTCAGTGCGTCGGGTTCGTCGCGCGATACGGCGCGCAGCGCGCGGCGCAGGCTCTCGTCGGGCAGCCACGACGATGGCAGCCAGCCGCAGCCGGGTTTCACCGAGCCGGGCGCCGCTTCAAGCGCCTGGCGCGACAGCCACAGCGGATCGAGCTCGCGATCGAGGCGGGGCCCGAGTTCGGCGAGCGCGAGCGGCGGCGCATGGCCCGACACGTAGAAGCCGGAGCCGCGCCGCGCGACGAGCACGCCTTCGCTCGCGAGCCGTTCGTACGCGTCGACGACGGTCGATTTCGACACATGCAGCGCGTCGGCCATCATCCGGATCGACGGCACGCGCGCGCCAGGCATCAGCGCGCGGCTCGCGATCCGCGCGCGCAGCGTGTCCATCACGGTTTCCACACGCGTGCGCGATGCCGCGGGCGGGGCGAGGTGCTGGGCGGATTGGCTCATGGCGAAGGGTGAACTGTACGGCCGGTTGTTCAGTACAGTTTGTCCGAATTGTATTGAGCTGTAGCTTACGCGCATTTCGCGGGCGGCGGATTATCAGACATCCCCCTTTTTCCGATCAGGATGTGCCGTGCAAAAGACGACCGACGGATGGCTCAGCGGCTTGCTGGGCGTGATCATTTTCAGTGGCTCGCTGCCTGCGACACGCGTCGCGGTGCAGGGGCTCGACCCGCTGTTCCTCACGTTCGCGCGTGCGACGATTGCCGGCGTGCTCGGCCTGGGGTTGCTCGTCGCGCTGAAGCAGAAGCGGCCCACGCGCGCCGAGACCGCGTCGCTCGTCGTCGTCGCACTAGGGGTCGTGGTCGGTTTTCCGTTGCTGACCGCGCTTGCGTTAAAGCACGTGACGTCCGCGCACGCGATCGTGTTCGTCGGGCTGCTGCCGCTGGCGACCGCGCTGTTCGGCGTGTGGCGCGGCGGCGAACGGCCGAGGCTGCCGTTCTGGATCTTCTCGCTGCTCGGCAGCGGCGCGGTGGCCGCGTTTGCGCTGCGCAACGGCGGCAGTGCGTCGGTGGTCGGCGACGCGCTGATGCTGGCCGCGATCGTCGCATGCGGGCTCGGCTACGCGGAAGGCGCGCGCCTGTCGCGCCAGCTCGGCGGCTGGCAGGTGATCTCGTGGGCGCTGGTGCTGTCGCTGCCGGTGATGCTGCCGCTCGCGTGGTTCACGTGGCCGGCCACGTTCGACGGCGTCGACGCCGCCGCGCTGTGGGGGCTCGCCTACGTGTCGCTGTTCAGCATGCTGATCGGCTTCGTGTTCTGGTATCGCGGGCTCGCCCTCGGCGGGATCGCGGGCGTCGGCCAGTTGCAACTGCTGCAGCCGTTCTTCGGTTTCCTGCTCGCAGCCGGGCTGCTGCACGAGGCGGTGCCGCCGTCGATGCTCGTCGTGACGGTCGTGGTCGTCGGCTGCGTCGCGGGCGCGAAGTACTTTTCGAAAATGGCGCCGATGCAGCGCGCGGGCTGACGCGCGGTGCACGGCGACGTGACGGGCCAAGCCGAACGAGCGGCTCTGCCGCGCGCCGAGCGTCGCGCAAGACGGGCCGCGCATGTTGCGCGGCCCGTTCGCCGGCGCCCGTCGACATCAGGCGTCGGCGTGCTTACGCAACGTGCGCAACGCCGTATTGCGACGACAGATAGCGCCGGATATCGGCGGGCGAATCGATGAAGCGACGGCCGTTGTGCTCGCGCACGCCGAGCGCATCATCCTTCGGTGTCTGCCCGTTGGCCAGCACGAGCACGGGTGCCGACTGATTGTCCTCGCCGATCAGCGCGACGATCGGCTGGCGCGGCCGCGGCGCGTCGATGTACTCGACCGCGACCGCGTCGCGCAATTGCGGATAGAAACTGAGCAATCCTTCGACGGCAACCGAGTCGCCGCAGTAAAACGGACCTTCGGAGTCCTTGAAGAAACCCGGGCGGAGAATGAACAGCGTGTCTTTCATGATGGCCTCGCTATCAGTGGTGGTCGAACGTTGAAAAAGATGTGATGCGTCGTGGCACGAACAGGCGTGCGCGAGATGCGCTGCGTTGCCCGATGTCAGGCTTCCACGAATGCGGCCGCGGCGGCACGCATTCTCGCGAAACCGGCGTCGAGGTCGGCGATCATGTCGTCCGGATGCTCGAGCCCCGCGTGAATGCGCAGCAGCGGGCCGGCGGCAGCCCATGACGTCGCGGTGCGATGACGCGACGGGTTCGACGGGATGATCAGGCTTTCGAAGCCGCCCCAGCTGTAGCCCATGCCGAAGCACGTCATCCCGTCGAGCAGCGCACGCACGGCCTCGTCGGGCTGCGGATGCAGCACCAGGCCGAACAGCCCGCACGCGCCCGTGAAGTCGCGCTGCCACAGCGCGTGGCCGGCATCGCCTGGCCGCGCCGGATAGAGGATCTGCGCGACTTCCGGCTGCTGCGCGAGCCATTCGGTCAACACGTGCGCATTGCGCTGGTGCCGCTCGAGCCGCACCGACAGCGTGCGCAGGCCGCGCAGCGCGAGATACGCATCGTCGCCGCTGACGGTCATCCCGAGCTGCCGGTAGCAGCGCGTGACTTTCGGCGCGAGCGCCTCGGTGGTCAGGATTACACCCATCAGCACGTCGGAATGCCCGGCGATGTATTTCGTTGCCGCGTGGATCGACACGTCGACGCCATGCGAGAACGAACGGAAATTCAGCGGCGTGCCCCACGTGTTGTCGAGCAGCACGACCGCGCCGTGCTCGTGTGCGACGTGGCAGATCGCGGGGATGTCCTGCACCTCGAAGGTCAGCGAGCCGGGCGATTCGGTGAATATCGCGCGCGTGTTGGGTCGCATCAGCGACGCGATGCCGGCGCCGATCGACGGATCGTAGTACGTCGTTTCGATGCCGAGGCGCGCGAGCGTTTCGTCGCAGAACGAGCGCGTCGGGTCGTACGCGGAGTCGACCATCAGCAGATGGTCGCCGGGATCGAGCACCGCGAGCAGCGCGGTCGTGATCGCGCTGAGTCCGCTCGGTGTCAGCAGTGCGGCGTGCGCGCCTTCGAGACGCGCGAGCGCCTTCTCGAGCGCGCGCGTGGTCGGGCTGCCGTGCCGTCCGTAAGCGAGCGGCGTGCCGCGCACCGCGTCGAGCGCATCGGTGCCGTGAAAGAGCAGCGTCGACTGGCGGTACACGGGCGGATTCACCGGCGAGCCGGGCTGGCCGTGCGAGCGGCCTTCGTGAGCGAGGAGTGTGTCGGTCGAGTGCGGGTGGTTCAAGATGTCGTCCTTTGAAAGTCGGTCAATCGAAGCAGTGCGGCCGTCGTGTGCTCAGTGCAGGATCTTGTCGAGGAAGTCGCGGGCGCGATCGGAGCGCGGCGCGGCGAAGAACGCATCGCTTGCCGCATCCTCGACCACCGCACCCTGATCCATGAAGATCACGCGATGTGCGACCTTCCGCGCGAAGCCCATCTCGTGCGTGACGCACACCATCGTCATTCCGTCGCGGGCGAGCTCGACCATCACGTCGAGCACTTCGTTGATCATCTCGGGGTCGAGCGCGGAGGTCGGTTCGTCGAACAGCATCGCGACCGGGTTCATCGACAGCGCGCGCGCGATCGCGACGCGCTGCTGCTGCCCGCCGGACAACTGCCCCGGATACTTGTGCGCATGGGCCTTCAGGCCGACGCGATCGAGCAGCTTCATCGCGTTCTCGATCGCCTCGTCCTTGCGGCGACCGAGCACCTTGACCTGCGCGAGCGTCAGGTTGTCGGTAATCGACAGGTGCGGAAACAGCTCGAAATGCTGAAACACCATGCCGACCCGCGCACGCAGTTGCGCGAGTTTCGCGGCGGGATCGCCGAGCCGCATGCCGTCGACGACGATGCTGCCTTTCTGGAACGGCTCGAGGCCGTTGATCGTCTTGATCAGTGTCGACTTGCCGGAGCCCGACGGCCCGCACACGACGACCACTTCGCCTTTCGATACCGCCGCGCTGCATGCGGAAAGGACCTGATGCTTGCCATACCACTTCGAAACGTTGTCGAGCGTGATCATGTTGTGTCCGTGGTTGAGGTTCATGTCGATGGGCGCGCGCCTGCTCAATGCGTGGACGGCAGCGCGAGACGCGTTTCGACGCGGCCCTGCAGGCGCGTGAGCAGCGTGCTGAGAACCCAGTAGATCGCGGCGGCGGCGAGGTAGAGCGGCAGCGGCTGGAAGGTCGCGGCGATCACTTCCTGCGTCGAGCGCAGCAACTCGGTGACGGTGATCACCGACACGAGCGAGGTGTCCTTGATCAGGCTGATCAGCGTGTTGCCGAGGCTCGGCACGGCCAGGCGCAGCGCCTGCGGGCAGACGATATAGCGCAGCGTCTGCACGTGCGTGAGGCCGAGGCTGTGCGCCGCCGCCCATTGTCCGCGGCCGATGCCGAGGATCGCGCCCCGCATGCTTTCGGACAGGTACGCGCCGGCATTGAGCGTCAGCGTGAAGATGCCCGCCGTCGTCGGGTCGAGCGTGATGCCGAGATCGGGCAGTCCGTAGTAGACGACGAACATCTGCACGAGCAGCGGCGTGCCGCGCATCAGGCTCACGTAGCCTTGTGCGAGGCCGGACGCGAGCCGGTTGCTGCCGATGCGCATGATGGCGGCCACGAGCCCGACGACGAGGCCGAGCGCCATCGACGCCACCGCGAACTTCAGCGTGAGCAGCGCGCCCTTCACCATGACGGGCAGCGTATGTATGATCAGATCGAGTGCTTCCACCACGTGTCTCCTGATTGTGTTTTCGACGGCCCGCGCATCGGGGTGCGCGGGCCTTTGCAGCGCTGCGTTATTGCGTGACCGGCCGGGAGGTGTCCGCACCGAACCACTGCATCGAGATCTTCTTCAGCGTGCCGTCCTGCTGCAGCGATGCGACCGCGTCGTCGATCGCCTTCGCGAATTTCGGATTGCCCTTGCGGAACGGGATGCCCATTTGGTCTTCGCCGCCGGGGAGCACGGAGCCGGGGCGCAGCGGCAGGTGCGAGTTCTTGATCAGGTAGCTCAGCATCAGGCGGTCGTTGACCGCCGCATCGATGCGGCCCGCCGCGAGGTCGCGCAGGTTTTCCGGCGTGCCCGGATACACCTGCAGATCGATCGCTGGCACGGTTTTCACGAGGTCGACGTAGTTGCTGCCCATCGTCACGCCGACTTTCCTGCCCTTCAGTTCGCCGAGCGACTTGAACGCACGCGTGTCGTTCTGGCGTTGCAGCAGTTGCGCGGACGAATACACGTACGGTGTGCTGAAATCGAGCGCCTGCTGGCGCGACGGCGTGATCGCCACCTGGTTCACGATCACATCGAACTTGCCGGCCTGCAGCCCGGCGAGAATCCCGCTCCATTCGGTCGTGACGAACTGCGGCTTCACGCCGAGCCGGGCGGCGACCGCCTTCGCGACGTCGACGTCGAACCCTTCGAGCTGCCCGTCGGCATTGCGGTAGTCGAACGGCGGGTAGGTGCCTTCGAGCGCGATCTTCAGCACGCCGGCCTGCTTGACGGTGTCGAGCAGGTCCGCCGCGTGCGAGGCCGTGGCCGCAACGCAGAGGAGGGCGGCGGCGAGGCCTTGCTTGAGCGTCGGGTTGAAGTGTTTCTTCATGGTCGTCTCCGTGGTCGTTGTCGAAAATTCAGGGTGTGCGTGTCCGCAGCGACGGGCGGCGTCGCCGTGGGCGGGAATCGGATCGAAGGAGCCGCGGCGAGACGCGGCGCGCGACGGTGTGGCGGCGAGTGCGGCGCGAGCCGTTCGCCGCGATGCGTTACGGCTTGCGTTCGCGCGCGCAGGCGGACCGCACGGCGTTCGTATCGAACGGGTTCCGGTGTGCGGCGAGGAGTTCAAGCATCGTGTTCATGATTGCCCGTGCGGCTTGCGAGTGAGGTAGACCGGCTGCATCGTCGATGCGTATCCGGCGACGCAAATGCTGAACGACTGAGGGCAATCTTAGTTTTGTCAAAAAGGAAAGTGCTTCCAAAAATGCAGGCACTTTCCACGCGCCGTGGAATGTTTTTCTCTCTGTGTGGAACGTGATGCAGGCGATCTGCTGCGGTTGCACGGGGTGCGCAGCATGAGGTGCTACGGCGTGCGCGAGCGGTTGCCCTGCGCGAGCGGCACGCGCCAAAAGCAAAACGGCCAGGCATGCCTGAAGCGGCAAGCCTGGCCGTGAGCGTTCGAGCGGTGTCGAACGCGGCGTGAAGGCGCGGTTACTCGAACGTTTCGAGCGCGAGCAGTTCGTCGATCGTCTGCCGGCGGCGAATCAGCCGCGGGGTGCCGCGATCGACGAGCACTTCCGGTGCGAGCGGCCGGCTGTTGTAGTTCGAGGACATCGATGCGCCGTACGCGCCCGCGTCGTGCAGGAACAGCAGGTCGCCGATCTGCGGCTGCGCGAGCTTGCGGTGCGTGACCACGCCGCCTGCGTCCTGCGTGAACACGTCGCCGGATTCGCACAGCGGTCCGGCGATCGCGATGTCGACGAGCGGCCGGCCGGCGGGCAGTGCGCCATCGTGCGCATGCACGGACACCGCGTGATAGCTGCCGTACATCGACGGACGCATCAGGTCGTTGAAGCCCGCATCGATCAGCACGAAGTCGTGCTTTGGCCGGCGGTTCACGCCCTGCACTTCGGTGACGAGCGTGCCGGCTTCCGCAACGAGGAAGCGGCCCGGTTCGATCTCGATGCGCACCGCGTGGCCGAGATGCCGTTCGATCCGCTTGCGCGCGGCATCCCACTGGCTGAAGTAGTGGCCGACGTCGACGCGCGGCTCGCCGTCGCGATACGGGATCGACAGGCCGCCGCCCGCGGAGATCGCTTCGATGTCGTGGCCGAGCGACGTGACGAGGTCGACCATCGCATCGCACACCTGCGACAGGTGGCCGTAGTCGACGCCCGAGCCGATGTGCATGTGGATGCCGACCAGCTTCAGCCCGTACTGGCGCACGATCTCGATCGCGCGCGGCACGTCGTCGATCCAGATCCCGTGCTTGCTTTGCGGGCCGCCGGTGTTGGTCTTGTTGCTGTGGCCGTGGCCGAAACCCGGATTCACGCGCAGCCATACGCGATGGCCGGGCGCATGCTCGCCCACGCGCGCGAGCATGTCGAGCGAGCCGGCGTTCACGGTTACGCCGTGCTTGAGCACGGCCGCGAGCGTCGGGCGGTCGATCAGGTCGGCCGTGAACACGACGCCTTCCGGTTCGCCTGCCGGACTGAATCCGGCCGCGAGGCTGCGTTCGATTTCGCCGAGCGACACGGCATCGACGCACGCGCCTTCCTCGCGCATCAGCTTCAGGATATGCAGGTTCGAGTTCGCCTTCTGCGCATAACGGATCACGTCGAATTGGCGCAGTTGGGCGATGCGGTCGCGGATGACGTCGGCGTCATACACCCACAGCGGGGTGCCGTATTGCTGCGCGAGCGCCGCGAGCTGGCGGGAATCGAGAGACATGGCGGATGAATCGGATCGAATGAACGGATAGCGTGAATGATGCGCCTGAAAGGCTATGCGGTAAAATGCCTGTTTATCGATATTCGATTCATTCTGGATATAGGGTGCCATGCTTACACACCGGCATATCGAGGTTTTTCGCGCGCTGATGGTCACCGGCAGCACGACGCGAGCGGCCGAGATGCTCTATACGTCGCAGCCGACCATCAGCCGCGAACTCGCCCGCATGGAGCAGGTGGTCGGCTTTGCACTGTTCGAGCGCTCGCATGGCCGGCTGCGGCCGACGATGGCCGCGCTCACGCTGTTCGACGACGTGCGGCTCGCCTATGTGGGGCTCGAGCGGGTCGCGGCGACGGCCGCGCGGCTGCGCGAGTTTCGCGACGGACAATTGTCGGTGATCGCGCTGCCGGCGTTCTCGCACGCGATCCTGCCCGGGGCGTGCCGGCGTTTTCACGACGCGCATGCGGGCGTCAGCGTGTCGGTCGCGACGCAGGAGTCGCCGGTGCTCGAGGAGTGGCTGACGGCGCAACGCTACGACCTCGGGCTGACCGAGCACGACGTCGCGCCGGCCGGCACCCTGCTCACGCCGCTGCTCGAAGTCGACGAGGTGTGCGTGCTGCCCGACGGCCATCCGCTGCTGGCGAAGGATGCGATCGATCTCGCGGATCTCGCCGATCGCCCGTTCGTGAGCCTGTCGCTGAACGACCCGTACCGGATCATGATCGACGAGGCGTTCGCGCAGCTCGGTGTCGCACCGCGCTCGGTGATCGAAACGCCGTCGGCGGTGTCGGTGTGCGCGTTCGTGCGGCAGGGGCTCGGCGCCGCGATCGTCAATCCGCTGACTGCGCTCGATTTCGTCGGGCGCGATCTGCACGTGCGGCCGCTCACGCGGGCGTTCCCGTATCGCGTCAGCGTGATCGTGCCGGAGCACCGGCCGAAGAGCCTCCTCGTCGACGCATTCGCCGACGCGCTGCGCGGCGAAGCGAAAGCGATCCGGCGCCGGCTCGCTGCGCTGCCCGGTTAGCGGCGGCCGTATGATGAACGTTTCGCCGCAGTCGTTGCCATCCTCGTCCTCACTTTCACGGAAACGGAACCCGTCATGAACGACGCTTCATCCTCCCTCGCACAACCGACGCTCACCGGCGAGCGCATCGAACTGCGGCCGCTCGAAGCGTCCGACCGGCAGGCGCTGCTGGATGCCGCCGCCGATGGTCGACTGTGGAACCTGAAGGTCACGGTCGTGCCGGGCGAGGAGACGGTCGACGCGTATATCGACACCGCGCTGCAAGGGCGCGCGAGCGGCACCGTGATGCCGTTCGCGATCGTCGATCGCGCGTCGGGCCGCGTGATCGGCAGCACGCGCTTCTGGAAGATCGACCGCCAGCATCGCAAGCTCGAGATCGGTCATACGTGGCTTGGCGAATCGTCGCAGCGCACGCGCGCGAATACCGAAGCGAAATGGCTGCTGCTCGCGTACGCGTTCGACACGCTGCATTGCGTGCGCGTGCAGTTCACGACCGACGAACTGAACGAGAAGTCCCGTGCGGCGATTCTGCGGCTCGGTGCGAAGCAGGAAGGGATCGTGCGTCACGAACGGATCATGCCCGACGGCCGCAAGCGCAATTCGGTGCGCTTCAGCATCATCGACGACGAATGGCCGGAAGTGCGCGAGCGGTTGAAGGCGAAGCTTGCGACGTGACGCGTAACGGGTGTTGTATGCATCGCGCCGCCGGAAGGGGCGGCGCGACGATGGGGGGACGTCGTGTGCCGCGCGCGATGCGCGGCCATGCATCGCGTTACTGTGCCGATGCGAGGTGGTGACGCTGCGCGAGCTTCTGCGCGTCCGCGTAGTGCGCCTGCAGGATCGGCAGCGACTGGCGTGCGACTTCCTTCAGCTTCGTGTCGCGGCCCGAGGCGATTTCGGCCTGGAACGCCGAAATCGTCTTCTGCTCGCCGGCGAGCGCGACCTGTTCGATATACGCCTTGTCGAAATCCGCGCCGCGCAGGCTCTTGATGCTGTCCAGCACGGTGGTGTCGGGATTGTTGGCCGGCACGTCGACGCCGCGCGGGCTCGCTGCGCGCATCGCCTGGATGATTTTTTCATCGTCGGTCGACACGCGTTGCGCGAATGCCTTCACCTGGCTGTCCGACGTGCGCGAATCGGCGATGCGCGCTGCGTCGTGCTGCGTCGACACGGTCTTCGTGCCGTTCGTTATGAAGGTCTGGTCGGCTTCGTGGATGCGTGTCTCTGCGGCGGCCGGTGCGGACGGCGACGGTTGCGCGGTTTGCGCATTCGCCGTCACGGCGACGAACAGCAGGCCAGCGGCAGACAATGCAAGGCGCGAGAGGGTGGGAAAGCGGTTCATGGGACCTCCTTTCGATCGGGGCTCTGATTAACGGACGGATCGCGTGATCCGCAGCTTTGCGAGAGACCGGGCGCGCCCGGGCCGGAATCGACCGCCGCTCTGCCGCGATGGCGGTCGAAGTGTTTCGCGGCCCGACTGATTCTAGGAGAGCGTCCGGGTAGCAGGTGCAACCGCGCTGTGCCTTGTGTAACGGTTGGTAAGACGAGTCGATGGGCGCGCGAACGGGCAGGTAGCGCGTACCTGTCGCGCGTATCGCGGCGGCAATTCTTGCGTGCACGGTGTGCTTGAAATGGATGCGGCGTGCACGCGTGTCGTCGGCGTTTCATCGTCGCGCGGGTCGGACACGTAGCGGATGCACACCGTATGCGTGACGTCGCATCGAATCGCGCGACGTCGGTCACACGCGATCGAGCAGGGCGTCGAGGCGCGGGAGCAGCGGCGTCGCGCAATGCGACTGCAATGCGTCGGGCGCCGTATAGCCCCATGCGACGCCCAGGAACGCGATGCCCGCGCGGCGTGCCGCATCGGCATCGCGGATTTCGTCGCCGACGTACAGCACCTCGGCGGGTTGCATGCCGGCTTCGCGCACGAGTGCGCGAAGCCGGTGCGCCTTGCCGAACAACGGAATGCCGCACGCGAAGAGATCGACGTGACGGCTGGCGCGCGGGCCGAGCCGGTCGCGCACGATGTCCTCGGTGTTCGACGTCGCGATCGCGATACGGATCCCGCGCGCGGCGAGCGCATCGAACGTGTCGTCGACGCCGGGGAACAGCTTCACCCGCGCAATGTGCGGCCGCATCAGGCGACGCATGTCGACCGTCACGCGCGGCACTTTCCACATCGGCACCTCGAGCGCGCGGATGATCTCGCGCGCCGACATCCCGCGCAGCGCGGGGCGCAGTTCGGGCGTGGCGTCGCGAAAGCCGTGCAGGCGCGACGCCTGCGTCAGCGCCGCGAGAAAGCAGTCGAGCGAATCGGCGAGCGTGCCGTCGAAGTCGAACGCGATGAGTCGGTAGGGCATGAGACAGCGTGGTGGCGTTATCGGGCGGCGAGCGCGGCGCGGCCGCGCATTGAAGTGTCTTCTTCCAGTCGGGCGTGGCCGGCGGCCGGCGCCGCAAGCAGGTTGCGCACAGGCTACCCGATTCGCAGGAATTCGTGCATGGGCAGGAAAGGGCGCGTAACGGACGCGTAACGGACGCAAAGGCGGGTATGCTGTCGGCGTTTCTTCCGTCCGCATTCACCGACATGAAAATCGCGCGTACTCGCCCTGCGACGTGGGTTCTCGGGGCGGCCTTCGCCTTGACCGTCGCGATGCCCGCCGCCGCCGCGCCGGAAAAGCGCTGCGGATGGCTCGAGAATCCGACGCCGGCCAACTGGTGGCTGGTCGACAAGGACGCCAGCTGGACGCTGTCGACGCAGGGCAGTCCGCCGGTGCCGGGCCTCGACGAGATGCCCGACATGTCGACGCGCGGGTGGGTCGTGACCAACGCGGGGATGCACGGCTACGGCTGCGCATGCCTCGATCTGGAAATCGACCCGCGCACTCGCGAGGTGACGCGGATCGTCGCGGCCCGGCCGCTGCCGTTGAAGCGTTGCAAGGCCGATCGCGCATTGCCGGCGCCGTGAGCGGGGAAAGCGGCGGATTGAAGCCAATCGCTTGTCGCCCACCCCGCACCGCGCTATCGTGGCTGCTCCGCCCCGATCCGACCGGAGAGCCGACGTGCCCGCAGCCACACCCGCCACGCTGAGATTTTCCACCGACAAGCGCGAGCTCGACATCGACGCGATCTTCGATTTCCTGCATCGCGACGCGTACTGGTCGCAGGGCATTCCGCGCGACGTCGTCGAACGCGCGATCGAAGGGTCGCTGTGCTTCGGCGCGTATGTCGGCGACCGGCTCGTCGGGTTTGCGCGGCTCGTCACCGATCACGCGACGTTCGCGTACCTGTGCGACGTGTTCGTGTTGCCGGCCGAGCGCGGCAACGGCTACGGCCGCGCGCTGATCGACCACGTCTTCGCGCAGCCGATGGTGCAGGGCCTGCGCCGCATCATGCTGGTGACGACCGATGCCCACGAGTTGTACCGCCCGGTCGGCTTCGGGCCGTCCGCGAATCCCGAGCGGCTGATGGAGATCCGCCGCCCCGACATCTACGCGAAACGCTGACGCACGGCGAGCGCATACGAGCGCATACAATACGCGCTTTCGTTTTTGCCGAAGGAAAGCAGATATGACCGAACAGGAAGCCGAACAGCTCGCCACACATCGTCACTACAAGGGCGGGCTGTATCGCTACATCGGCGTCGCCCGTCATTCCGAAACCGAGGAATCGGTGGTCGTATACGAGCATCTGTGGCCGCATGCGCGCGGTCTGTGGGTGCGCCCGGAAGCGATGTTCAACGAGAACCTGCAGGACGGCACGCCGCGTTTTCGCAAGCTGCGCGACTGAGCGGCAGCAGGTGACGTTCGCGCAAGCGGAGCATGCATCGTCGCCGGCCGACGCAATGACGCAGGCGTTACACGCCCGCCAGCGCCTTCTCCAGCTCGGGCGGCGCGTGCGCGACCGTCACCGCGGGCGTCCCGTGCCATGCCGCAAGCTTTTTCACGGCCTTCGCGACATCGGCCGCGAGCCCGGCGCCGAACCGCACACCGGGCTCGACATGGAAAGCCTTCAGCTCGAACGTGCCGAGCATGCGATGCGCCTTGGCGTCGACGCGCCCGATCAGCCGGCCGCGATGCAGCACCGGCAGGCAGAAGTAGCCGTAGCGCCGCTTGTGCGCGGGTGTATAGCACTCGATCGTGTAGTCGAACCCGAACAGCGTCGATGCGCGCCGCCGGTCCCACACCACCGGATCGAACGGCGACAGCAGCGTCGTGACCGTCGAGCGCAGCGTGTCGGCCGCGGCGGCCGGCAGCAGCGATTCGAGCGAGCGATGCACGTAGGCGGGCTCTTTCCAGTCGGCGATCTCCACCGGAATCAGGTCGCCCGCGTCGGCGAGCCGATCGAGCTCCGCGCGGTATGAACGGCGCGGCAGCCGATAGTAGTCGGCCACCCAGTCGGCCCGCACGACACCGAGCGCGCGACACGTGTAGTCGAGCAGCGCGGGCAGCACGGCTTCGCGCGGCGGCAGGTCGCGCGCATCGTCCCAGCCGGGCAGCACGCGCTCGCGCACGTCGTACACGCGCTGGAAGTTGCGGCGTTCGGACACCATCAGGTCGCCGGTCGTGAACAGCACCTCGAGATGCTTCTTCTCCGGCTTGCGGTCCCACCAGCCGTTGCCCTTTGCGCCGTCTTCGCGGATGAAGTCCGCCGAGCGCACCGGGCCTTCGTCGCGAATCCGCACGAGCAGCCGCTCGATGTCGGGGAGATTCTGTTCGTGCCATTCGGCTGCGTATTTCCAGCCCATCCCGGACGGATCGAGCATCTTGTAGCGCATCAGCCCGAACTGCTCGACGGGCAGGAAGCACGCTTCATGCGACCAGTATTCGAACAGGCGCGCCTCGGCGAGATGTTCGTCGAGCCACTGCGGGGTGAAGTCGCCGAGGCGGCTGAACAGCACGAGATACGGGCTGCGCGCGACGACGTGAATGGTATCGATCTGTAACTGCGCCATCCGGCGGATCGTGTCGAGCACGTCGGCCTTGGTCGCCTTGCGGCGCGGCGGAGTCAGCAGGCCCTGCGCGGCGAGATGCAGCGCGCGGGCGGCGACGGGCGAGAGCGTAAGCATCGGAACGGCAACTGAGGGTGACGGTCGGGCACCACTTTAGCGCGAAAGCGGCGCGCGTGTGCGGCGCGGGCAAGGGTTGGCGTCTGACAATGGTTGACAGATGCGCGGCGCGAGTTTCCCTATAGTGCAGTCATGGCGCGACGAAATGTGCGCGCAACGATTCCGCTTCCGACGCACGATATGTCCATGGCACGCAGGAAGCGAATCCGGGATTCTCAACCCCCAACGAGAGACCCGGAGCCCTGAGCGGACATCCATGCGGCTGTGCACCGGCCCCGTGTGGATGTCCGCTGATTTTTTTGTTTTTCCGGTTTCTCGCCGCCGACCTCGCCGACTTTTTTCCCGCCAGTCCGTTTATTGCCGCTTGCCCCGCGCGACTTCGTCGCCGGCGCCGGGCGGCAGCCGCCGCGTGATCGGAATCGACGCGAACGAGCACAGCCCGACCACGACGAACGCCGGCCAGAAATCCGACCACACCATCGTCTGGTGTCCTTGCAGCCAGTGCGAGATGTGCAGCACGAGGCCCGCGACCGTCACGCCGAGCCCGAGCGACATCTGTTGCACGACGCTGCCGAGGCTGGTGGCGCGGCCCGCGTCGCTTTGCGAGATGTCCGCGTAGATCATCGAATTCAGGCTGGTGAACTGCAGCGCGGGGAAAATGCCGCCGACCAGCACGATCGTCCAGATCGCCCAGGTCGCCATGCCCGGATGGAACAGGCCGTAGGCGGCGATCGCGAGCCCGGCGAATGCCGCGTTGTAGATCAGCACCGTGCGAAAGCCGAAGCGGCGCAGCGTATGCGTGGCCGTCGAGCGGCTCACCGCGCCGCCGAGCGCGGACGCGCACGTGATCAGGCCGGAGTGGAAAGCGCTCATCCCGAGCCCTTCCTGCAGCGCGAGCGGCAACAGGAACGGCACCGCGCCGAGGCCGATCCGGAACAGCGACCCGCCGACCACGCTCGCGTGGTACGTCGGTATCTTCAGGAAGCTGAGGTCGAGCACCGGCCGCTCCTTGCGGCGCGCGTACGGCACGTAGAGCGCGAGCATCGCGGCACCTGCCACGCACATCATGACCGCGTTGCCGCGCGACGTGAGCGAACCGTCGATCAGCGTCAGCCCCATCAGCAGCAGCGCGGCGCCGCTCGCCGACAGCAGGAAGCCGAACCAGTCGAGCGGCCCCGGATCGGGCTCGTGCGTGTTCGCGATGTGCTTGCTCGCGAGGTAGATCCCGTAGATCCCGATCGGCACGTTGATGAAGAAGATCATCCGCCAGTGCAGATAGGTCGTGATGAAGCCGCCGACGAGCGGCCCGAACGTGGGCCCGAACAGCGCGGGAATGGCGAGGTAGTTCATCGCGCGCACGAGATCGGCGCGCGGCACCGCGCGGAAGATGATGATCCGGCCGACCGGCACCATCATCGCGCCGCCGACGCCCTGCACGAAGCGCGCGAACGTGAGCAGACCTAGGGAATTGGATGCCGCGCACATCAGCGAGCCGGCGACGAAGATGCCGATCGCGGTACGGAACACGGAGCGCGCGCCGAAGCGGTCGGCGAGCCATCCGCAGATCGGGATGAACACGCCGAGGCCGACCACGTAGGCCGTGATCGCAATGTTCAGGGTGACGGGGCTGTGCCCGAAGTCCCTCGCCATCGCGGGCAGCGCGGTGACGATGATGTTCGCGTCGACGCTTTCCATGAACAACGCACAGGCAACGATGAGCGGTGCTAGAAAGACGGGCGACATGGGCAGGGCGCGCGGTAAAGATGCCATTATGCCCACAATGTGGTCGTTGCGTCACGCGAGGCAACGCTTGTTCCGCATGTTGCAACAGTCGTTCCTGCTACGGTGCCCGTGAAAAGAGACGACTGCCGCTGCGGTGCGGAACATGACACGACACATGACGGCGACGGGCGGCCACGGCAGCGAAGCTTGCATGCGCTGCGCGTTTCGTGCGACAGTCGGCACTCATCTGCGGAACACAACCACGCGCATCGATCGACGGCCATCGAGACGGGCGCACGCGCGAAAGAGACCCCTGCCGATCCACTCACCATCGAAAGGAGGGGACACGTCATGACGCCACGTCGTGCCGCATCGACCGAATCGCAACCCGACTCGCAACCCGACTCGCAACCCGACTCGCAACCCGACTCGCATCCGTCCATGCCCGCGCCGCGTCTGCGCTGGGCGGCCGTCATGGCAGTCGCGTACCTGGCCGTTGCCGGCTGCGCCGCACAGGCCGACAGCGCGAACCGGGCCGCCGCGCAACAGGCCGCGCAGGCTTCCGAGCCTGCCGCGACGGCGTTCGCGAGCCCGGCATCCGGCACGCTGCTGCCGCCGCCGAGCCAGCTCTACGGCGACCTGTTCGTCGCGGTGCAGACGGCCCAGCTCTATCCCGACCAGAAGACCTTCGTCGATGCGACGCCCGATACCGATCCCGCGACGATCGTGCAGTTGTATCAGCAACAAAAATCGCAGCCGGGCTTTTCGCTGAAGGCGTTCGTCGACCAGCACTTCACGCTGCCGCCCGAAGGCGGGGTCACGCCGCCGGCGAACCAGACGCTGCGCCAGCACATCGACTGGTTGTGGCCGCAACTCACGCGCACGAGCGCAACGGTGCCGTCGTACAGTTCGCTGATCCCGATGCCGAAACCGTACGTGGTGCCCGGCGGCCGCTTCCGCGAAGGCTACTACTGGGATACCTATTTCACGATGCTCGGGCTGCAGGTGTCGGGTCGCGAGGATCTCGTCGACGACATGCTCGACAACTTCGCGCACCTGATCGACACGGTCGGCCACATCCCGAACGGCAACCGCACGTACTATGCGAGCCGCTCGCAGCCGCCGTTCTTCGCATACATGGTCACGCTCGCCGCGCAGGCCGAGGGCGACCAGGTCTACCAGAAATACCTGCCGGAGCTGCGCAAGGAATACGGGTACTGGATGCAGGGCGAAACCACGACGCCGCGCGGGCGGGCCGCGCGCCACGTGGTCGCGATGCCCGACGGCGCGATGCTGAACCGCTACTGGGACGCGAGCGACACGCCGCGCGACGAATCGTATCTGGAGGACGTAACGACGGCGAAGGCCGTGCCGAACCGTCCGGCGAACGAGGTGTACCGCGACCTGCGCGCGGGCGCCGAAAGCGGCTGGGACTACAGCTCGCGCTGGTTCGGCGACGGCAAGACGCTCGCGACGATCCGCACGACGTCGATCGTGCCGGTCGACCTGAACAGCCTGATGTTCCATCTCGAGCGCACGATCGTGAAGGGCTGCACGGTATCGCACGACGTCGCGTGCGTGGCGGACTTCTCCGGGCGTGCGGCGCGCCGCGCGGCCGCGATCAACCGCTATCTGTGGAACCGTCGCGGCTATTACGGCGACTACGACTGGCAACTGCGCAAGCCGCGCGACGCCGTGTCGGCCGCTGCGCTGTATCCGCTGTTCACGGGCGTCGCATGGCCCGAGCGCGCGAAGGCGACCGCGCGCGAGGTGCGCAAGACGTTGCTGCAGCCGGGCGGCCTCGCGACGACGACCGGGAATACGGGCCAGCAGTGGGACGCGCCGAACGGCTGGGCGCCGCTGCAGTGGATCGCGATCGAAGGGCTGCGCCGCTACGGCGAACCGGCGTTCGCGAAGGACATCGGCACGCGCTTCCTGACCGACGTGCGGCATGTGTATGCGACCGAAGGCAAGCTCGTCGAGAAGTACGTGGTCGAAGGTGCGGGCGAAGGCGGCGGCGGTGGCGGTGAATATCCGCTGCAGGACGGCTTCGGCTGGACCAACGGCGTCACGCTGAAGCTGCTCGGGCTGTACGGCGACAATGGACAGTAGCGGGCAGCGGCGGACAAGCCGCCGGCACGACGCTCGCGTGGCGCACGAGGCATGCTGAAAGGTTGCGGCACGTGTTTTCGGGGGTAAATCTTTCAGTGCGGCAATGCGCAAAATTTATTTCGGGAAATGGGGCTTCAAGGGGTTGACTTCACTTTCGGGGCGTCCATAGAATCCGCCATCTTCACTCTTGGGGCCGCCGCCTTGGACGCCTGCAGTAGTCGATCTTCGAACGAAATTTCCGCCTGAGCGACCGACGTCCGCGCCTCATCGAAGCCGCCGTTTGTCACCCAGGCAAACGGTGCGCGCAGCATTACTCCGCAGTAACTCCCTACGTGCACCCTGATTCGCGCCGGTTAGCGTGATGCGTTTTCGCATGCGCCGTCCGGTTTTACCGCCGCCTGGCAGGCGGCCGCATTCGTGCATCCCGTTTCCGGGCGCGCGAATACCGGCCCGCATGCCGTGCGGCGGTCAACCGTGTTCGCCGGAACACCGCACAGGAGCCGCCATG
The DNA here is from genome assembly GCF_021483755.1 of Burkholderia sp. WTPI3. Taxonomy (NCBI): domain Bacteria; kingdom Pseudomonadati; phylum Pseudomonadota; class Betaproteobacteria; order Burkholderiales; family Burkholderiaceae; genus Burkholderia; species Burkholderia sp. WTPI3. The sequence goes on from NZ_JAGIXF010000026.1 coordinate 48,693, forward strand.
AACGACAGTGACAGTTGTCCCTTATGCCCGTTGCACCAACAGACCCTTTTGAACCCGGGTCGCAGGGACACTCCGGCTCACTAGCCTGACACGACGTTCAGGCCCCGGACTGGCCCCGCGTCCACCACGCGGCCGGCACGCATGCCGTCGCCGCCAGGGGCCAGACCATGAACTTCGGCCTTCTGCTGTCGAACCTCCCGCACGTCACGGAATCGCGTCCGCACTACGACGCGATGCTGACGCTCGACGCCCGTCCGCGAGTGTTCTCCCGTTTGCTGAACCACCTGAAATCGTTGATCCGCTGAAGCAGCGCCGAGCGCGCCTCGGCATGCGCACGCGTGGCCGCCGTCGAGCGGCCGCCCGCGTGCATTCCAAGGTCGCATGCTTGCCAGATAACCATTAGCCGTACGGAATTCATCATGTCGACGCCATCCAACATCTCTCCACCCGTTGCTGTCGAACGCAGCGCCGTGCTCGACGAAGCCCATCTGGGCGACATCCGCGGCGCGCTCGGCACGATCGCGCATCACGATACCGCCGCGCGTGGCACGTGGTGGGCGCGCCTGCGCACGCTGCTCGCGATCATCGGCCCCGGCCTCATCGTGATGGTCGGCGACAACGACGCCGGCGCATTCGGCACCTATACGCAGGCCGGCCAGAACTACGGCACGACGCTGCTGTGGACGCTGCTGCTGCTCGTGCCGGTGTTGTACGTGAACCAGGAAATGGTGTTGCGCCTGGGCGCGGTTACCGGCGTCGGCCATGCGCGCCTGATCTTCGAGCGCTTCGGCAAGTTCTGGGGCGCTTTCAGCGTGATCGACCTGTTCCTGCTCAACGCGCTGACGATCGTCACCGAGTTCATCGGTATCACGTTCGTGCTGGATTTCTTCGGCTTGCCGAAGGTGGCCGGCGTGTGCGTAGCCGCCGCGCTGACGATGGCCGCGGTGAGTACCGGAGACTTCAGGCGCTTCGAGCGGTTCGCGATCGTGCTGTGTCTGATGAGCCTGCTGCTCGTGCCGGTGCTGGTGACGATCCACCCGCCGGTCGCGCAGATGTCGCGCGATTTCTTCATGCCGAACTGGCCCGCGCACGCGAAGCTGTCCGACGTGATGCTGCTCGTGATCGGCATCGTCGGCACGACGGTCGCGCCGTGGCAGCTGTTCTTCCAGCAGAGCTACGTGATCGACAAGCGCATCACGCCGCGCTTCATGAAATATGAAAAGGCCGACCTGTGGATCGGCATCGCCTTCGTGCTGGTCGGCGCGGTCGCGATGATCGCGTTCTCGGCGCAACTGTTCTCGGGTCATCCGGAATTCGGCAATTTCACCGACGCGGGCGGCATCATCGCGGGCCTCGAGAAGTATGCGGGCCATACGAGCGCGACGCTGTTCGCGATCGCGCTGCTCGACGCGTGCATCATCGGCGCGGCGGCGGTGTCGCTGTCGACCGCCTATGCGATCGGCGACGTGTTCAAGATCCGTCATTCGCTGCATCGCGGTGTGTCGGATGCGAAGGGCTTCTATCTCGTCTACTTCGGGATCGTCGCGGCGGCCGCTGCGCTGGTGCTGATTCCGGGCAGCCCGCTCGGCCTGCTGACCGAAGCGGTGCAGACGCTCGCGGGCGTGCTGCTGCCGAGCGCGACCGTGTTCCTGCTGCTGCTCTGCAATGACAGGCAGGTGCTCGGGCCGTGGATCAATTCGACGAAGCTCAATATCTTCACGGGCGCGGTGATCTGGGTGCTGGTGATGCTGTCGATCATCCTGACCGCATCGGTGATGTATCCGGACATCAGCGGCGAAGCGATCCTCGATGTGCTGGTGGGCGGTAGCGTGTTCGCCATCGTCGGCTATCTCGCGACGGTGCTGATTCGTCGCCACAAGCGGGTCGTCGAACCGGGCGTCGATCGCGCACTGCGCGACACGTGGCGCATGCCGCCGCTCGGCACGCTCGAGCCGCAGAAGATGACGCTGTCGACGCGCGTCTGGATGACCGTGCTGCGCGGCTATCTGGTGATCGCGGTCGGTCTGGTGATCGTCAAGGTCGTGCAGATGACGCTGCTGAAGTAACGGAAGTAACGGCGATCATCTGTCTGGAAGCGGCGCCGGACCCGGCACCGCGCCGCAACCCGCACATGCCGGCCCGCGAGGCCGGCATGTGCGTTTACGCGGGACGCTGCGCCCGCGTCAGATCAGTTCGAGCTTCGACGTCAGGTACGTGAGCTGGATCCGGTTCGCGACGCCGAAGCGTTTGCGCAGCTTGCGCAGGTGATAGTCGACGTTGTGCGCGCTGGTGTCGAGGCGTCGCCCGATTTCCTTGTCGGACGCGCCTTCCGCGATGCCGAGCAGCAGTTCCTGCTCGAACGGCGTGAGCCCGTTGACCGCGCGCGCGCGCGACGTCGCGATCATTTGCGGCGACGCGAACTTGTGCACCGACAGCCCGATCGACAGTGCCTGCTCGATCGTCGCCGGCGTGATCCATTCGCGCGTGCGACGCGGTGCGGTGAAGCTCATGAACGCATGCAGCCGCGTGCCGGGCACGGCCATCGAATACATGATGCCGCTGCACATGCCGTCGTCCTGCATCGTCTGCAGGAAGCCGTCGAGCGCGGCGGGCGCGACGCACCGGCCGGCGTCGCGTTTGCGCTCGCGATGTTCGCGGCGCAGTTGCTCCAGGTCCCACACGATCGGCATGTTGCATGCGCGGGCGTCGAGCGTGCGTGGATCGATGTCGTGGTGGTTGCGGCGCACGTAGTCGCCGCGATAGGTGGCGGGCGTGAATGCCTCGTGAAGATACAGACTCTCGACGCGCTCGCGCGCGAATTCGAGCGCGAAGTACGCAAACGTCGAGAAGCCCGTCAGATGCAGCAGACTCGCGACGATCCGGCTGCGCTCGGCGGTGCTCTGCGCATGGGCGAGCGTATCGGCGACGCCGAGCTTCGGCGCATTCGGTTGCGCGACGTCGCCGCGCTTCACGTCGTCGCACCAGACGACCTGTACCGGGCGCGCGCTCGATGCATCGGGGCACGCGGCCGCGCGCCGCAGCGAACGGGACAAGGTTGGGGCGACCGCTTCTTCATGCACTGCAATGTCGGACATGAGCCATCCTCGGAATCGACGCGCATCGCCTGACGGCGGCCGTATCGTGTACGGCGTTCGCGGCGGTGCGATCGAGCATCGTTGTGGTATGCGCCGATCGTCATCCCTGACGAAACGCGGGGGCATTGTACAAAAATGCCGGTGTGCACGTAATATGCCGTAATATTTGTCGCGGCGAAAGATTCATGTTCGCGCTCATACAAAGACGACCCGAAGTTATTCATAAAGAAAAGACCAGATCGTGACGGGGCAGGTTCACATATTGGGAAAGGGTGGGCTCCTCATGACGTACGCTGACGACGCGCCACGTGTCGAGTGGTTCTCGCAAGCCGAGATTGCGGCCGCTGCCGCTTATTCGAAAGAAATTCATCCGGCCGATCGCGATGTTTTTACCGGCGCGCAATTGATGCCCGGTAATTCCGACCTTGCTTCTGTCGATTTCGCTCAATGTCACGAGCGCTTGCGGCAAATCGGTTTCAGCACACTCGGTTACGGCGCATACGAGATGATCGGGCGGTGCATTCTGTGCGCGCATCTGCTGCGCGACCTCGCGCCCGCGACGTTCATGCAGCCGTACATCGACGGAATGCTGTACGAGAGCGACCCGCGCTTCGCGCAGGTGCGCCAGAGCGGCTTGCCGGTCGCGTGGCGGCTCGACGAGATCGCGGCGGCCGCGCACGGCAGCGGCGATCGCAAGGTGCTCGCGCTGGCCGGCCATCTGCGTGCGCACGCGATGAACAGCGGCGTGATCTTCAGTTTGTCCGCGCCACGGCTCGACCTGCGCGTCGCGGTGAACGTGACGTCGGAAACCCATGGCACCGAGTGGATCGACGATCGCGTGATCGGCGGTGCGCTGTCGGTGTGCCTCGCGGTGCATCGCGTCGCGCTGCCGTTTCTCGAGGCGCGCATCGCGCGCATGCGCGGCTTCGCGCTCGGCGACGAACAGCAGCAGGTGCTCGAGCGTCTCGTGCACGGGCTGTCCGACCAGGAGATCGCCAGCGCGCTGCGCACGTCGCTGCACAAGGTCGGTCACCATATCCGCTCGCTCGAAAAACTCTTCAACGTCCAGAATCGCGCGCAGCTCGCATATCTCGCCGCACGGCGTATGGAGTCCTGAATTCATCTGCGGATGTGCTGCGGCCACCGTGCGGGGTGCCGTGCGGGCGGAGCTTGCAGGAGACGATCGGGAGCGCGGTGCGGGGCAATCTTGCGCTGCCGGGCACGGTCAGGCAGGGCATCTGCATCGCGATGCGGCCGATCGCCGTGATGGTCGCGCTCGTGCTGCGCTCGGACGGGTTCGGCAGCGAGATGCTGCGCTTCGCGCAGCAGGCGCTGGCGCCTAGGTTCGTTTCTCCCACTTGAGTCCGGTGATGCGTCGCCCCGATCCGGCTGCACCCGCGGCGCCTGCAGCAGACCGCGTCGCGGTGCTTGACGGCGGTTTTTTTCGGTCCTGGGCGACATTCACCCATGAATTATTGCTGATTTATTTCTTCGTAATATGGCTCGACCGTCAGGCGGACGATCGGCCGCAAGGTTGCGCCCCGCGTGACGGAACAGGTCAACAGGGGCGGACAAATCAATGTGCGGAATCGACGGCTTTCTGAATAGCGTCGCCTTCGATGAGGAGACAGCGCGCGGCACGCTCGCGCGGATGACGACGAGCCTCGCGCATCGCGGGCCCGACGGGCAAGGCGTCTGGGTCGACCCGGACGCCGGCATTGCGCTCGGCCACCGGCGGCTCGCGATCGTCGATCTGTCGGTGCACGGCCGGCAGCCGATGGCTTCCGCGTGCGGCCGTTACGTCATGGTCTTCAACGGCGAAATCTACAACCATCGCGAATTGCGCGCGGAGCTCGAGCGCGCGGGTCGCGCACCGGCGTGGCGCGGCCGCTCCGACAGCGAGGTACTGATCGCGGCGATCGCCGCATGGGGTGTCGAGGCGACGCTGCGGCGCACGACCGGGATGTTCGCGTTGGCGCTGTGGAATCGCGCGTCGCGGGTGCTCACGCTCGCACGCGACCGGATCGGCGAGAAGCCGCTCTATTACGGCCGGGTCGGCGACGCGCTGGTGTTCGCGTCGGAGCTCAAGGCGCTGCGCGGCTATCCGGGTTTCGACGGCGAGATCGATCGCGATGCGCTGTGCCTGTATCTGCGTCAGTCGGGCGTGCCCGCGCCGCATACGATCTATCGCGGCATCAGCAAGCTGCCGCCGGGCACCTACATCCAGTTCGAGCATGCGCGCGACATGCCGCACGTGCGTGCGTACTGGACGCTCGAGCAGGCGATCGAAGCGGGGCGCGAGGCGCCGTTCGACGGCAGCGCCGACGATGCCGTCGGGCAGCTCGACGCGATCCTGCGGCAGGCGGTTGCACGGCAGATGGAAGCCGACGTGCCGCTCGGCGCGTTCCTGTCGGGCGGCGTCGACTCGTCGGCGATCGTCGCGCTGATGCAGGCGCAATCGGCGCATCCCGTCGACACGTTCACGATCGGCTTTCACGAGGCCGGCTACGACGAGGCCGGTTACGCGAAGGCGGTGGCGCGCCATCTCGGCACGCGGCACACCGAACTCTACGTGACGGCCGATCACGCGCTCGGCGTCGTGCCGAAGCTGCCGGCGATCTACGACGAACCGTTCGCCGACGCGTCGCAGATCCCGACCTTCCTCGTGTCGGAGCTGACGCGCCGGCACGTGAAGGTGAGCCTGTCCGGTGACGGCGGCGACGAACTGTTCGGCGGCTATACACGCTACTTCCTGACGCCGCGCCTGTGGCGCAAGCTGCATCGCGTGCCGGCGGCGGTGCGTGCGCGGATCGCCGCCGCGCTGCATGCGTTGCGCCCCGATCACGCGGACCAGCTCGCGGCGGTCGCGCAGGGCGCGTGGGGCGGCGTGGAGGCACGCGAATCGGCGACGCGCATCGGCGACCGGCTGCACAAGCTCGGCCACGTGATGACGGCCGAGAGCCGGATCGGCTTGTACCGGCTGCTGATGTCGTCGGTGCACCATCCGGAGCGCATCGCGCTCGCCGGCCAGGAGCCGCCGACGCCGCTCGATACGGTGTCCGCGTGGCCCGCGCACCTGAGCTTCGCCGAACAGGCGATGGCGATCGACACGCTCGCGTACCTGCCGACCGACATCCTCGCGAAGGTCGATCGCGCGGCAATGGCGGTGAGCCTCGAGACGCGCATGCCTTTCCTCGATCATCACGTCGTGGAATTCGCGTGGCGGCTGCCGGCGTCCGTGCGCTTGCCGGAAGGACAGTCGAAGGCGCTGCTGCGCCGGCTGCTGGACCGGTACGTGCCGTCGGCGCTCATCGACCGGCCGAAGCAGGGATTCTGCGCGCCCGTCGATCACTGGCTGCGCGGCGCGTTGCGCGACTGGGCCGAGGCGCTGCTGCAGCCGTCGCGGTTGCGCGACGAGGGGTTCTTCGACGCGCAGGCGATCGAGCGGCTGTGGCGGCAGCACCAGACGGGCCGGATGAACTGGCAGCACCCGCTGTGGACGGTGCTGATGTTCCAGGCGTGGCTCGACGCGCAGCGCGCCGGGTGAGGCGGGGCGCCGACAAAGGCGACCGCCGCCCGGAGGCGGCGGTCGTGTCGCGGCGCGGCAGGCACGCCGGGTCGCGATGCGCTGCACGGCGAGGCGCAGCGCTTCGGGGGGACCTTGCCGGCGCGCCGCGCAGCGGCGGCGCGCGGGTCGGCCGCTACGCGTTACGCGTAGTCGGCGGCCATCGCCGGCTGCGGCGCGGCACGCAGGATCGGCGCCGCGTCGTGGCGTTCGACGTGTGTCATGGCCGCACCGAACAGCACCAGCCGGTAGCCGACCGCGTAGATTGGGATGATCCGCAGGTTCTTGTCGTGATCGAGCTGCAGCTTCGAGCGGATGCGCGAGATATGGGTGTCGAGCGTGCGCGACGACACGCTGAGCTCGCGGCCCCAGACCGCTTCCTGGATCGCTTGCCGCGGCACGATCTTGTTCATGTTGTCGAGCAGGAATTCGACGACGTCGAATTCACGCGGGGTTACGTCGACGACTTGGTTGTCGATTTCGATCGTGCGGCGCACGAAGTTGATTTTTATGTCGTCGATGTACAGGTATTTGCAATCCATGTTGGCCCTCGCATGTCCGTAAAGGAGTGTTTGCGGGAACATATGAAGCAACTTTCGGACCAAGGATTTTCTGTCGGGAAGCGACGGTCGGCGGCGGTGGTGCGATCGGCCTGCCAGCCTTGAATTTAAAAGAATTTTTAACGCGGGAGGCGTGGCGGGAGTGGAAGGGTCGGAGCCGCATTGAAGGATTGTTACGTAGCGTGAAGCGGGAACGTTACGTGCGTTACGGGCGGCGTAACGTCGGAACGGGCGGCCCGTGACGCGAATCGGGCGGTGGCGCGGGAGGGGGCCGGCCGCGCGACGTCCCCGCCCCGCGGCCGGCCTTTCTCCCGCCATCAAGCCTTCGCGGTATCCGTCGCATCGAACGGCAGCACGTAATGCCGCTTGCCCGTCGCCGCGAAGATCGCATTGGCCACCGCCGGCCCGACCGGCGCGACGCCGGGCTCGCCGACGCCGGTCGGCGCCTCGGCCGACGGCACGATGTGCACCTCGACCTTCGGCATCTCCGCCATCCGCAGCACGTGGTAGCCGTCGAAGTTGCGCTGCTCGACCTGGCCGTCCTTCAGCGTGATCGCGCTGTGCAGCACCGCGCCGAGGCCGAAGCCGATCCCGCCTTCCATCTGCGCGGCGACGATGTCGGGATTGATCGCGATCCCGCAGTCGACCGCGCACACCACGCGTTCGACCTTCACCTTGCCGTCGGCGTCGACCGACACCTCGGCCACCTGCGCGACATGGCTCTTGAACGCCTCGGCGACCGCGATGCCGCGCCCGCGGCCTTTCGGCAGCGGCTTCGCCGGGTCCCAGCCGGCCTTCTGCGCGGCCAGGTCCAGCACCGCGCGCATGCGCGGCTCCTTCGCGAGCAGGTCGCGGCGGAACAGGTACGGATCCTTGCCGGCCGCGTGCGCGGCCTCGTCGACGAACGCCTCGACCGCGTAGGCCGTGTGCGAGCTGCCGACCACGCGCCACCACAGCACGGGCACGCCGACCTTGGTGGTGGTGAGTTCGACCGACACGTTCGGCACCGCGTACGGCAGGTTCGCCGCGCCCTCGACCGACGTCGCGTCGACCCCGTTCTTGACCATGAACGCCTCGAACGGCGTGCCGGCGAGGATCGACTGGCCGACGATCCGGTGGCGCCAGCCGACCAGCCGTCCGTCCGCGGTCAGCCCGGCGTCCATCTTGTGGAAGTACATCGGGCGATAGAAGCCGCCCTGGATGTCGTCCTCGCGCGTCCACTGCAGCTTGACCGGCTTGCCGTCCGCGCCGAGCGCCTTCGCGATCGACACGGCCTCGACCACGTAGTCCGACCACGCGTTCGCGCGCCGGCCGAAGCTGCCGCCCGCGTACAGCGTGTGGATCTGCACCTGCTCGGGCTTCAGGCCCGCGACCTTCGCCGCGTTGCCCTGGTCGACTGTCTGGAACTGGTCGCCGGCCCAGATTTCGCAACTGTCGGCGCTCAGCTTGACCACCGCGTCGAGCGGCTCCATCGGCGCGTGCGCGAGATACGGGAATTCGTACGTCGCGCTGATCTTGCGCGCGGCGCCGGCGATTGCCGCGTCGGCATCGCCATCCTTGCGCGCCGACGCGCCTGGCTTTGCGGCGAGCTGCCGGTATTCGCGCATGATCTCGTCCGAGCCGCGCTTTTCGGCGTTCGTTTCGTCCCAGTCGACCTTCAGCGCGTCGCGTCCCTGTTTGGCGGCCCAGAAGCCGGTCGCGACGACCGCGATGCCGCCCGGCACCTGCACGACCGACACCACGCCCGGCACGGCCTTCGCGGCCGTCGCATCGAACGACCTGACCGTCGCGCCGAAGCGCGGCGGGCGCTGCAGCAACGCGACGCGCATCCCGGGGAAGGCGGTGTCGAGCGTGAAGTGCGCGGTGCCGTTCGATTTTGCCGATGCGTCGACGCGCGGAATGCGATGGCCGATCAGCCTGAAATCGGCCGGTTGCTTCAGCACGACCTTCTCGGGCACCGGCAGTTTCGACGCGTCGGCCACGAGCGTGCCGTATGCGGCCGTCTTGCCGCTTTTCGCGTGCGTGACGACGCCGTCGGCGGTGCTCAGCTCGCTCGCCGGTACTTTCCAGCGCGCGGCGGCGGCCGACACCAGCATCGCGCGCGCCTTGCCGCCCGCTTCGCGCAGTTGTTGCCACGAGTTCGACATGGCCGAGCTGCCGCCCGTGCCCTGCATCGTGCCGAACGCGAGGTTCGCGTAGCGCTTCGCATCGGCCGGTGCGCTTTCGACGCGCACGCTCGACCAGTCGGCGTCGAGTTCCTCGGCGACGATCGTCGCGATGCCCGTGTATGCGCCCTGGCCGAGTTCGACGTGTTTGGCGATCACGGTCACGGCGCCGTCGGGCGTGATGCGCAGGAACGCGTTCGGCGCGAAGTCGGCGGCGGGCGGCGTCGCGGCGAGCGCGCGGCGGCCGAGGCCGGCCCATTCGAAGCCGATCGTCAGGCTGACCGCGGCCGCGGCGCCCGCGGCTTTCAGGAACGTGCGACGCGACGGTCGCACCGAACCGGGATTGTCGAGTTCGATCGTCATGGTCAGGCTCCCAGCGTCGCGGCTGCGTCGTGGATCGCGGCCCGGATGCGGGCGTAGGTCGCGCAGCGGCAGATATTGCCGTTCATCGCGGCATCGATGTCCGCGTCGGTCGGTTTCGGGTTTTGCTCGAGCAGCGCGGTGGCCGACATGATCTGGCCGGACTGGCAGTAGCCGCACTGCGGCACCTGCAGCTTGACCCAGGCGGCCTGCACGGCGTGCGCGGGCTGGCTCTGCAGCCCTTCGATCGTCGTGACGTGCTTGCCAGCGATGCCGGCGAGCGGCAGCACGCACGAGCGCACGGCCTGGCCTTCGAGATGCACGGTGCACGCGCCGCACTGCGCCATGCCGCAGCCGAACTTCGTGCCGGTCAGCCCCGCGTGCTCGCGGATCGCCCAGAGGACGGGCATCGACGGATCGGCGTCGAGCGTGACGCTCTTGCCGTTCAGGACAAACGTGGTGGGCATTTTTTGTCTCCGTGGGGAAAACCCGGCGTACGCCGGATCAGGTGGCAGTGTGCGCGAGCGCCCGATTTTTCCGTCTACCCAATCCTGCAAATTTATTGAACAATCCTGCAAATCCCCGGCGCGTCGCGGACCGTTTCGCTATGCTCCCGCGACACAGGGAAATGAATCGAGGATGGCGTCATGGACATGACCGATATCGCGGCGTCGCGCGAATCCGGGCGGCGCGAGCTGGCCTCGCTGATCGGCCGCTTCGCGCCGACGGACGGCTCACACTCGACGGCCGTGCCGGCGCTGCTGCTGCACCGGCACACGCATCCGGTCGATCTCGGCTGCGGCGTGTCGCGCGCCGCGCTCGTGATCGCCGCGCAGGGCGCGAAGCGCGTCATCGTCGCCGGCCAGGCTTACGAATACGATACGCAAAACTGCCTGATTACGTCGATCGACTTGCCGATCCTCTCGCGCGTGACGCAGGCATCGCCCGATGCGCCTTACCTTTGCCTGTCGCTGACGCTCGATCCGCAGCGCATCGTCGAGCTCGCGGCCGAGATGCGGCTGCCGGAGCCCGACGCGGGCCCCGAAGGCGAAGGCATCGCCCTTACCGAACTCACGCCGCCGCTGCTCGATGCCGCGCTGCGGCTGTTGCGGCTGCTGGACACGCCGGCCGACATTCCGGTGGTCGCACCGCTGATCGAAAAGGAGCTGCTGTACCGGCTGATGACGAGCGGGCAGGGCACGCGATTGCGGCACATGGCCGTCGCGGGCAGCCAGACGCACCGGATCGCGCGCGCGATCGAGTGGATCCGCGATCACTACGCGGAACCGATGCGCGTCGACACGCTCGCGCAGGCGGTCAACATGAGTGTGTCGTCGCTGCACCATCACTTCAAGCACGTGACGACGCTGAGCCCGTTGCAGTACCAGAAGCAGTTGCGGCTGCACGAGGCGCGGCGGCTGTTGCTGCGCCAGGGCGGCGACGTCGGGTCGGTGGCGGCGACCGTCGGTTACGAAAGCGCGTCGCAGTTCAGCCGCGAATACAGCCGGCTGTTCGGCGCGCCGCCGCTGCGCGACGTCGTGCACCTGCGCAGGAAGGAACTGCTCGGCACTTAGCGGCGCGGCGGCTCATTTCGCGATGACGCTCGTCTGCAGGAACGTCGGAGCGATCCGCCAGTCCGGCACATAGTTCGCCGGCCACGCGCCGGGCGTATCGACCGCGTTGAAATAGAACACGGCCGTGAGCAGCGGATAGCGCCACAACGACCGCTGGAATTCGTCGAGCTCCGCGCGTTTGCGCGCGTCCGACCCGTCGACGCCCAGCTCCGTGACCATCACCGGCAGCCCGTAGTCGGTCACCCGCGCGTACTTGGTCTTCAGGATGCCCGCCGCGGAGAACTGGCCGCCGGGCGGCCACACCGCGCAGCGCCGGCAGTCGAAAACGGACAGCCCGATGTCGTCCACGTAGCCGCGGCCGGGGAAATAGTCGTCGAGGTTGCGATTGCCGGCCGGCGACCACACGAAGCGGATCTGGTTGGTCACCATCCGGCATGCGGTCACGACGCGCCGATAGGCGTCGACGTACGCGGGCCCGTCGCCGTTCGCCCATGGATAGCGTCCGGTGTCGACATCCATCTCGTGGCCCCAGCGCACGAACACCGGGCCCTTGAGCGCGGCGAGCGCCGCGCAGGTCCCCGCGATGCGCGTGTCGTAGCGGCCGTGCGCGATGTCCTCGAGCAAGTCGCCGTGCCGTGTGTCGCCGCCGATCGCCCACGGTTCGATGGTCAACATCAGCGACCGGTTGCGGGCCTGCGCGGTGCGGTACGCGAGGTCGATTTCCGCGCCGAGGTCCGGTGCGTTCCACGACACGAACACGTGATCGAACGCGAGGTCCGGATCGTCCGCGAACGCATGGCCCGGGTCGTACGCGCCGAACTCCGGCTGCTTTACCGGTTGCCCCGGTGCGGGCGCGACCACCGCGGGCAGCCCCGAACGCCACATCATCGCCTGCCAGCCCTTCGGCGCGCGCAGCCCGATGCCCGTCAGCAGCATCGCAAGCGCGAACACGAACAGCGCGTTGCGCACGGGCAGGCGGCTGAAGAACATCTGCCGGAGCGCCGATGCGGTGCGCCCCTGTTCCCTGCCGTGATTGACGGTGACGATGCCGGCGATCACGAGGTACAGGATGCTCGTGAGCGTCGAGAACAGGTAGAAGCCGGCCGCGTTGTGCGGATTGTCGATCGCGACGACGGGCAGGCTGCAGAACAGCGAGATCAGCAGGTATGGCGACACGACGCGCAGCGGCGCGTCCTGTTCGATCGTGCCGCCCTTGGGCGTGACCTTGAATGCGAATTCCTTGCCGCGCAGGCAGTCCAGCACCGCCGATCCGCAGCCGAGCACGACCCACGGCCAGCGCGCGAACACGAACGACAGGCCTTCCCACGACAGCAGCTTCGTATCGAGCGGCCGGCACGACCGGGTCGTGCGCGTGACCCACGTGACGACGCAGAGGAGCAGCACGGTGAGCGGCAGCGCATAGGTCAGGTACGTGAGGTAGTCGACGTGCGCCCACACGCGCCCGGTGAGGAGCGCGACGACCGGAATCACGACGCTGCCGGCCATCGCGAGCGCGCACAGCGGATACCAGAGCTGGCAGAACAGGAACTGTATCTTCAGCTTCGGCGGCAGGCCCATGAAATAGTGGCGCGTGTAGCGCAGCATGATGATCATCACGCTCTTCGACCACTGGAATTCCTGCGTCGCGAGATCGGCGAAGGTGCGCGGCCCTTCGCCGTTCGCGATCGCGTTCAGCGCATGCATGCCGCGCCAGCCATTCGCGTTGAAGATCATCGTCGTCGAGTGATCCTCGGCCAGCTCGGGCCCGATCCCGCCGATCTCGCGCAGCGCGCGGCAGCGCACTGCGTAGTGCGAGCCGATGCAAAGCGGCGCGAGCCCGGCCGCGTAGCCGGCCTGCATCGTGCCGTGCAGCGGCCCCTCGACGTTGACGCGTCCGCGCGCGCTCCAGCTGGTGGCCGCGTTGCTGTCGCAGATGCTTGGCGCCGACACGTAGCCGACCTTCGGATCGAGAAACGGCCGCAGCATCTCCTCGAGATACGTATGGGTCGGCACGTGGTCCGCATCGAGCTGCGACACGAAATCGTAGTTGTCGTAGCCGTACTTATCGTAGAAGTACGCGAGATTGCCTTCCTTGCATTTCGTGCGGCGCGGCCAGCTCGTGCGGTGGTACTCGGCGATGCCGCGCCGCGTCGACACGCGCACGCCGTGTAGGGCGCACCATTCGAGCGTTTCCGGCGCGGGATCCTCGTCGGCCAGCCACGTGTCGTGCGGATAGCTCTGGTCGAGCATCGCGAGCAGCGTCGTGCGCACGATGTCGAACGGCTCGGACGGCGCCTTGGTGACCACCATCGCGACGCGCCAGTCGCGCGGCACCGCGAGTGCCGGGTTCGGCACGACCGCCGAGCGGATGATGAAGATGAAGTAACCGGGAATGAAGGTGGTCCAGAACAGCACGAAGCAGTTGACGCCGAAGCGGAACGCATCGACGTAGTGCTCGTCGCGCAGCCACCACTGCCAGAAGATCGCCAGCGCGCCGAACCAGCACAGCGCGAGGAGCTGGAACACCGTCTTCGTCTCGGCGTCCATCAGCGGGACGAGGAGGGGAGCTTCCGTGTGCGGGCTGTCGACGTGTTCTGCTTCGGTATCCAATGTTTCCCGGGCAGGGCCGCCGGCAAGCGACGCAACCAGATTCTTCATGGCGTTCTCCCGCAACGGTTGGGTAACGGTTACTTCGAGTCGACCATCTGGGTTGAAGCAAGGGGTGCCGCGGGCGCGTCCGCGGACGGGGTGCGCGGCGCGTTCGCACGGTCCGCGCTCGGATGTTCGCCGCACGAGCGGCCCACGCGTTCGTAGCGGCGAAAGCCGCTGTCGACCGCGAGCCGCTCGCTGAACAGGTTGCGCATGTCGAGCATCACGGGGTCGGCCATGTGGTCCGCGAGATCCGCGAGATCGAGCGCTTCGAACGCCTTCCATTCGGTCATCACGACGACCGCGTCCGCGCTGCGCACCGCGTCGACCGCCGAGCCTTCCATGAACACCTGCGGCAGCAGCCGCGACGCCTCGTGCGGGCGTGCCGGGTCGTAAGCGCGGATATGCGCGCCGGCGCCGACCAGCAGCTGGATCACGTCGATGCTCGGGCTTTCGCGCACGTCGTCGGTCTGGCCTTTGAAGGTCAGACCGAGCACGGCGATGCGCTTGCCCTTGATCGAACCGCCGCACGCCTTCTCGATGCGGTGGAGGATCTGTTCCTTGCGCAGCGCGTTCGATTCGATCGCCGCGCTGACGATGCGCAGCGGTACCGCGTATTCGGACGCCGTCGCCTTCAGCGCGCGCGTGTCCTTCGGGAAGCACGAGCCGCCCCAGCCGGGGCCGGCCTTCAGGAAGGACGCGCCGATGCGCCGGTCGAGGCCCATGCCGTTCGCGACCAGCTCGACGTCCGCGCCGACCGCTTCGCACAGGTCGGAGATTTCGTTGATGTAGCTGATCTTCACGGCTAGGAATGCATTCGCCGCGTACTTGACCAGCTCGGCCGTCTCGATCTCGGTGGCGAGCACGAGATGGCCCATCGCCTCGAGCGGCGCGTAGATCGTCTTCATGATCTCGATCGCGCGCGGATGCTCGGCGCCGAACACGATGCGATCCGGATGCATGAAATCGTCGAGCGCTGATCCTTCGCGAAGGAATTCCGGATTCGACGCGATCGCCGCTTCGATACCGGCGGGGGCGTGATGCTCGACGATGTGTTCGATGACCCGGTTGGTGCCGACGGGGACCGTCGACTTCGTGACGACGACCGTGAACCCGTTCAGGTTCGAGGCGATTTCCCGTGCGGCCGCCTCGACGTACCGTAAGTCCGCGCGGTCGGTGCCCGGCAGCGTCGGCGTGCCGACCGCGATGAACACCGCGTCGCGGTCGCGCACGCTCGCCGCCAGGTCGCTGCTGAAGCGCAGCGTGCCGCGTTCGACGTTGCGTGCGACCACGGCGTCGAGGCCCGGCTCGTAGATCGGCATGCAGCCGTCGTTGAGCGCGTCGATCTTGCCGCGATTGTTGTCGATGCACACGACGTCATGCCCGAGATCCGCAAAGCAGGCGCCGCTGACGAGCCCGACGTAGCCGGTGCCGACGATGGCAATCCGCACATTCATGGTGATTCCCCTGCGTGGGTTTGTCTGATGCCTGCGTGACTATCGGATGGCTTCGCGATGCCGTTCCTTCTGAAACCACCGTGCTGCGTGTTCGACCATCTGTTCGATTGCGATGAAGCGCGGCCGCCAGCCGAGCACGAGCCCGGCCTTCGTCGCGTCCGCATACAGCGCGGGCGGGTCGCCCGGGCGGCGCGCGGCGATCACCGTCGGCACCGCGCGTCCGGTTGCCGCTTCGACGGCGCGAACCGCTTCGAGCACCGACGTGCCGGTGCCGGTGCCGAGATTCAGCGCGACGCTGTCGCCTCCGCCGCACAGGTGCGCGGTGGCCCTCACGTGCGCGTCCGCCAGGTCGCTTACGTG
Organism: Burkholderia sp. WTPI3; assembly: GCF_021483755.1. Lineage (NCBI taxonomy): Bacteria > Pseudomonadati > Pseudomonadota > Betaproteobacteria > Burkholderiales > Burkholderiaceae > Burkholderia > Burkholderia sp. WTPI3. The sequence continues at coordinate 64,478 of NZ_JAGIXF010000026.1, forward strand.
GATGTAGTCGCGAATCGCCGAACCGTCGGGTGTCGGGTAGTCGGTGCCCATCACGCGAAATACGCTGCCGGTGCCGAGCGCCGCACGGATCGCGAGCGGCAGCGCATGCGTTTCCGGGTCGTGGTTCTCGCCGATCGTGCCGTCCGGGTCCGCGCCCGCCGCGTTGAAGTAGCGCAGCGCGACCCACTTCAGCCCGTACGCACGCTCGAAATCCGCGGCCATCCGTTCCATCGCATACTTGCTGAAGCCGTACGGGTTGATCGGCTGCTGCGGCGTGCGCTCCGAGATCGGCAGCGTGTCCGGGATGCCGTAGGTCGCGCACGACGACGACATCACGAGCCGGTTCACGCCGGCCTCGCGCATCGCGCCGAGCAGCGTGCAGGTGCCCGTCACGTTCACCGTGTAGTAGCGCTCGGGAAGCAGCACCGATTCGCCGACGTAGGCGAGCGCGGCGAAATGGATCACTACCTCGGGCCGGTACCGGGCCATCGCGATCGCGAGCGCGTCGCGGTCGAGGATGTCGGCCACGACGAGCGGTCCCCATTGGACCGCGTCGCGATGGCCGGTCGACAGGTTGTCGTAGGCGACCGGCTCGTGCCCTGCCTAGAGTGAGCGCCTGCACGTATGGCTGCCGATAGCCTGCGCCGCCTGTCACGAGCACGTTCATGCGATGGCTCCGGTCATGCGCAGCACCGGCTCGAGCCACAGTTCGCGGCTGAAGTAGTCGACGGTGCGGCGCAGCCCCTCGTCGAGATCGACGTCCGGGTGCCAGTCGAGCTCGGTGGCGGCGACGGCGATGTCGGGCTTGCGCTGGTGCGGATCGTCGATCGGCAGCGGACGGAACACGATTTCGGACGACGAGCCGGTTATCTCCAGCACTTTCTCCGCGAGCTCGATCATCGTGAATTCGCCGGGATTGCCGAGATTGACCGGCGTGCCGACATTGCGCGCGGCGCCCATCAGCGAGAAGAAGCCGTCGATCAGGTCGCTGACGAAGCAGAACGAGCGTGTCTGCTTGCCGTCGCCGTAGATCTCGAGCGGTTCGCCGTTCAGCGCGCCGACGATGAAGTTCGACACGACGCGGCCGTCGCGCGGCGACATCCGCGGGCCGTACGTGTTGAAGATGCGTGCGACGCGCACGTCGATGCCGTGTGCGCGATAGTAGTCGTAGCACAGCGCCTCGGCGGCGCGTTTGCCTTCGTCGTAGCACGCGCGCGGGCCGATCGTGTTCACGTTGCCGCGATAGGTCTCGATCTGCGGATGCACGCCGGGGTCGCCGTAGATCTCGCTCGTCGACGCCTGGAACACCCGTGCGCCCGTCTTGCGCGCGAGCGCGAGACAGTGGTTCATGCCGAGCACGTTGGTCATCATCGTGTGGACGGGATCGATCTGATACGTCGGCGGCGAAGCGGCACACGCGAGATTCCAGATCTCGTCCACCTGCAGTTGCGGCAGGCCGAGCGACACGTCGCCCTTCACGAACTCGAAGCGGCCCGACGCCTTCAGGTCGGCGATGTTGAGCTTGCGCCCGGTCAGCAGGTTGTCGACGCACGTGACGCTTGCGCCTTCCATCACGAGGCGTTCGCAGACATAGCTGCCGAGAAAGCCGGCGCCGCCCGTTACGAGCACGCGCTGACCGACGCGCGTTTCGATCGAAACCCGGTCATTCATGGTCCTCTCCGTCGTCGAGCATCGTCGGCAGCGCGAGATCGAGGTGTGTGAAGAGCGCACGAACGGGCGCCATCGCGTTGTGCGGGCATTGAGTCGGCGCACGCCGGCCCATGTAGGCGGAGTTCGCCGAAGTGCCGTGACCGGCACTCCGGTTTCGCTGATTGCCACGCTGATGCCTGAGCGACGCGAACGCCGCTCGATCGCTGGTGAGCTTCATTGCCTTACCCCGGATGGCTTATTGACGATGCCGCCGCCGCCCGCCTTCTTCGGGGCGTGACGTGCGGCTCGCCAGGATCGGATATCAGGCAATCGGCATGCCAGGGACGCTGGCTGAACGCGTCGTCCCGGCATTGCGTCCGCGCGGCCGCGCGGCATGCGCATTTCTGTTTCAGACGTGAATCGTCGGGACAGTTCGATGCGCCTGGAGATGGTCGCCGCGACACGGATCGATCACACGAAATGCACGGCAGATCCTGCTGCGACGGATGTTCAGCGGTCGATCGGACGTTGGAATGCGCATGTTGCAGCAATGAGATTGACGTTGGTCGTCGATTAAAAAATGTATCGTCCGTGAACTGTGTCCCGATCGATTCGATATAAAAATAATCATCGAAAAGGCGTTTTTTATTGAAAGAAAGTGAATTGAATGGGATGGAATGGATGGATAAGGAAACTGCAATAGATGGTAATGAGGGCGCGTCGATGGTTTATCTCGGGTGCTGGGTCGGGGTGGCGGCCGTGCTGGCGCAGTGCGAATGGATTTGTTTTTTCGCCGGCTTCGTCTTCCATGCGACATGTCGCTCGCGGGCGAGTCTGGCGGTATTTTCACGGATGAATCAATTGCGTTCGGGTTCTGAGGCAGCGCGTATCGTGTAAACGTATCGATGCCCGTCGCGCCGGGCCTCCGGAACTGCGGGTTGTGCACTTCGATTTACTGCTGTCCGGGCGATCCGGGGCCGCCGCGGCCGTTTCGCGACAGCCGTGCAGGGCGCTGCCTCGAACGCACGGCGGCGCGTTTCTCAAGTTTGAAACACCCGTTCGCGGACCCGTTCCAGGCCCGGCTGCATGCCGCATTCGTCCGTCTATTGCCGGGATTGCTTCGTGGCGTTCAATGATCGCGGAGCGTTCCCGACGGTTGTCGCGATACATTCCTGAAACAAAAAGTGCGATTTATGACGCTGCGTTTCGCGGTCGTTGTAGCGCATCGTGCGCAACGGTCGGTGGAATAACGCATGGCATGCTGCTTGCGACATTCGGGGCATCGGCGGGCGGTCGACATCACGTAACAAAGATGTGGGGCGGCCAACTCGTCAATAAGCCAGTCGGGGAAACGGCGATGAAGACCATAAGCAGCAGCTTGATCCGCGCGTTCTTGGCGCAACAGTGGGGTAGTCGGACAAATAGGGGTATCGCTCGCGACGCAGTGCCAGCTTCGCGGGTTACACCTTGCCGGTTTCATGGTCTCCGCGCGGTGCACGCGCTGGAGCGCCTTTCGCTGCGGACGACGACCGGCCGACAGCGACGCTCGCCTTCATTCAGTTCACCCGGCTGGACCATGCTGTTCGTGCCGAACAGCTTGACGCCGATTCGTCTTCGACCATGCAGGGCCGCTTCGATTGCGTCGGACCAATGCCGGCGCTGGCTGGATTAGCTCGAATGCCCTCGGCCGGATTGCCAGGAAGACCTTTGATCGGTTTCTCAGGGAGATGCGATGCCATCTGACCGTGAAGCAGCCCCGTTATCGCTGTAATAAGGCAGATATTGCCGGCGGCCCTGTGTTTGCGGTAGATAATTATATTCACGCATTTTCGATCGCTGAAACGGGATGCCATGTGCCGGCATGCCGCTGGCAGGGTGTCGAATAAAATAATCCGGTATATCGAATTAGTTAATCCGGATTTTGTGAATGTGTTGACTTTTGGTAATCGCGGAGTATTGCGGGTATTATCGAAAACACCTACAAGAAATTTCGGAAAACTAAGAAATAAGAACTACACTTCGCTTGGCAAAAATTATGAAGCGGAGAATTCGAATCGATGCTTCGTAATTAGATGGTGGTCCTAATTTATTGGGATTGCTCAAGGCGGGAGGGTTGAAGGCGTGCAACCTTCCTCGCTTATTCCGTCCACGCCGTTATGGAGTCGACCATGAAGAAGCTTCTGATTGCAGCAGCAGTTCTGGCCGTTTCGGGTGCAGCGTTCGCAGGTGGCGGCACGGTGTCGAGCAGCAGCTCGTCGAGCGGTGGTGCGACGTCGGCCGGCGTCGTCGGGTTCGGTCACTTCACTGCGACCGATTCGGGCTCGGCACTCGGCGCAGCTGGCGCAGTTGCCGGCGGCCCGGGCAGCGGTTCGATCTCGTACACGAGCCACACCCAAACCTCGTCGGTTGGCGGCTTCGGGTTCGGCGGCTCGCAAGCTGGCGGCAGCAGCGGCGCGAACGCCGGCTCGATCGGCTGGACGACGTATCACCACTAAGCCGCGGCGCGTAGCGTTCGTCATTGGCTGGCGGTGCGGATGCCGGGCGGCGTCTGGTTGAGGCGGGCCCGGCACCGGACTGCTGAACTTCATCACAGCAAGGAATTGCTATGAAAGCCAACGTCTTTGTAGCTGCAGCGCTCACAGCCCTATCGTCGGCCGTACTGGCCGCCGGGCCGTCGACAGTGAACCAGACGCAATCCGTCGCAGCGGGTGTGTCCGGTTCGGTATTGGTCGGCTCCGGCAGCTATACGAGCAATTCGAATTCGGTCGCGGGTGCCAGCGCAGGAAGTACCGTCACACCCAGTGGTTCCGCCGGAACGGCATCCGCCTTCCACAACTCGACTTCGACGGCCAGCGGTTCAGGCACGAACGGGGGCGCGTTCGCAGCAGGCGGCGGTATCGGTGCCGCAGGCTCGTACGGCGGGAACAGCACGACCAGCGAGAACGCAAATGCGCTGTCGGGCGGTGTTACCGCCACGATCGTACTCGGCGCAAATCACTACACGGCAACGGGTGCGAACGACAACGGCATTGCCAACGCTGGCGCTGCTGGCGGAACCGGCAGTGGCGGGTCGGGGACGATCGCTGGTTCCAACCACTACAACTCGTCCACCGTGTGGAGTACCGGTTCGGCAGGATCACCGTCCGCATCGGGCGGCAGCCAGGGAAGTTCTGGCGCAACCGCAAGCAGTCCATAACAGTGTGTTGGGGGGACCAGTTTCCCAGCGACGCTGGTCTCTTGCCTCACCTGTTGTCACCGTAAGGAGTTGGCATGAAGCAGAAACTGATTGCCGCCGCTCTGATGCTCGCGTCTCTGACGGCATATGGCGCTGACCGTGCTGCCGAGGACGTGCAATCAAATTTGCAGACGTCAAACCCTACAACCAACCCGTCAGAACAACAATCGCTTTCGTCGGGCAATGCCATCGGGGCACCGGACTCTCAGCCATGGCCGGGAATGTCGGGCGGCTCGTGGTCCCAGCTGGGTAGTGGCTGGAAGCAGTTCGGGGAAGCAGGCAAAGCTGAAGGAATTCAGGGGAATTAGTACGGTTGCCTGGGTGGGAGGTCAAACCTCGTCCGGAGATTGAAATGAACAGCAACAAGATCAAGGTGGCATGCGCGGCAATGTTCGCGATGACCACGATCGGTGCCCAAGCGCAAACCGCCGACTCGACCTCAAGCGCGCAGTCGTCGACATCGTCGACGTCGATCAGCCAGGGCGGCGGTTCGAGCATGAATACGAACACCTCGACCGGCGGCAGTGCGACCAGTAGCAGCGGCGTGCGCGGGAGCGGCAATTCGAACGTGAACGTGAACGTGACGATGCCGTCCAGCACGAGCGGCGGTTCGAACGTGACACCGCAAGGCGTGAGCTCTCTCGCGTCGGCTGGCTCACCCGGCACCAACCCGTACAACACCCAGTCGGCGGAAAACGTCAACTATTCGGGTACCCAGACAATCAAGACGAACCCGGCGATCCAGGCGCCCGGCCTCACGACCACGCTGTCCGATACCTGCATGGGCTCGGTGAGCGTCGGCGTGTCGTTCCCGGGATTCGGCGCGACCGGCGGCACGACGCTCGTCGACCAGGCGTGCGTGCGTCGCCTCGATGCGCGTGAATTCCGTGCGATGGGGTTGACCGACGTTGCGCTCGCGCTGCTCTGCCAGAGCGATGCGAACCGGCGTGCAGTGGAAGCGACCGGCCACCTGTGCCCGGGCACGACCGCGCCGCTGGCGCGCTCGAACGTGGCGCCGGCTGCCGAAGCGACCGTCGCCGACGACGTGAAGTATCGCGATCCGCTGGTGCGCAACCGCATGGGTCTGCCGCCGCTCGACGCGGCCGCGCCGGCACCCGCACAGACGCGCCCGGTGGCGACGACCGCCGTCCAGTCAGCACCGATCGCCGCACCGATGCCCGCACCGTCGATCGCCGCACCTGCTGTCAGCGCAGTGCCGGTCGCCGCACAGGCGGCCGCCGCGAAGGCGTCCCAGGCCGCGGCAGCCGTGCCGGCTGCCGCCGCTGCGCCGGTTGCGGCGGCAGCACCTGCGGCAGCGCCTGCGGTTGCGGCTGCACCTGCCGTCGTACCGGCCGCAGGGACCGCGGCCATCGCGGCCGCCGTCGTCGCTGCGCCGGCCGTCGCCGACAAGGCAGCCGAACCTGCGCCGGCCGTTGCCGACAAGGCACCGGAGCCCGCACCTGCGGTTGCCGACACGGCACCGGCACCGGAACCAGTGCCGGCAGTGGCCGACAAGGCACCGGAACCTGCGCCGGCCGCGACCGACACCGCCGCGCAAGCAGCGGCGCAGCCGGCCGTCGACACGAAGACGCAGGATGCCGCGCAAGCCGCTCCGGCCACGACCGACGCCGCACCGCAGGCCGACGCTGCTGCAATGCCCGCGCCCGCGGTCGATGCGAAGGCTGCCGATGCGGCACCGCAAGCGGCTGCTGAAGCGCCGGCTGCCGAAGCGCCGGCCCCCGAAGCCGCCCAGCCCGCCGCGCCGGTACCGGCCGCCGATTCGCCGGCCGTGACCGACCAGGCGAAGGATCTCGCGCCGGCAGTCGACCAGCAGGCTGCACCGGCCGCTCCGGCCATGCCGGCTCCGGCCGTCATCTCGACGAGCACGTCGTCGTAAGCAAGCGGGTCCGGCTCCCGCGCGACCGCACGCCGGCCGTGCGGGAGCCGCCGGAACCCGCTGCGCGACGCGCGTTGCAGGTTTGACGGGTGTTGGTCCCATCCCCGAGGTCAACACCTCTTTTTGCCTGTCGAGGGTACAAGGAGGCCTCAATCATGAGGATCTTTTTGGTCGCTCTGTTGCTGTACGGCACGCAAGCTGCCGCACAGTCGGTTTTCCAGAACCCTGCGGTTTTCGTCATCCTGAGCGAGCAGACCCTTGCGAACGCAGCGAGCGTGCAGCAGGCGCTGACCACGCTCGGCCGCCCGGACAACACGGCATGCGTGCCGATGATGATGGTCGGCGATCCGCAGATGATTTACATGATGCCGGAGGAAGGCCATGCGCCTTCGTGGCAATCGCCGGTATACGGCCGCGGCACGCCGTTCGAAGCGCAGAACGGGCCGGCGTCGACCGGCAAGACGGTCGGCGCGATGCAGCACGCGGAGGACATGCAGACGCAACCGTGGAGCGACAGCAGCGCGATCACGCAGAAGATCGCCGGCGAGTCGAGCGTATCGGCGTCGGACCGCGTCAGCGACTGGCAACGCAACAGTCTGAACACGATCGAGACGGCGCGTGCGACGGACGTGACAGTGAACGGCAAGGTCTACCGGCCCTACAACCATGAACTCAACCAGCCCGCGGGGCCAGTCGCAGAACCGCAAATCTATACGCAGCGGGTCGTGTTCTGCCGATAACGAAACACTACCGTGCGGACACGCCGGCAGCGCCGCGCGCGGGCAGGGAGACCCGTCGCGCATCGTGGCGCGCCGGGCGGCCCGACGGACAATCCCACGCGGCGAGGCCATCGTGAACTATTGCTGCCCGATCAGACTGTCAGGCCCGGAGGAGGACGAACCGGACGCATGCATGCCGCCGTTCGTGCCGGCCCGGCGCCACCACACCGCGCCGTCGCGTCCGCTCATCTATCTGTCGCAGCATCCCGCCCCTGCGCTGATCGACTGTCTCGCGTCGCGCGGCTGGGACGTATGGCGTGCGAAAACCGTTGCGGACGCACTCAATCTCGTCAAGGCGAACCGGCTGCATGCGGGTATCGTCGATTTCGGCGACTTCGCGTCGCCCGACGTCGGAGCGTTCGAGACGTTGCTGCGCGATCCGCGCGTCGGCTGGGTCGCGCTCGCGGATGACGACGGGCTGCGCGATACGACGGTTGCGCGCCTGATCCGCCAGTGCTGCTTCGACTACGTGCGCTACGGGAGCGCGGACGCGACCATCGGTTATCTCGTCGGCCACGCATACGGGATGGTGAAACTGTCGGAGGGCGACCCGGCCGCGGATGCCGCACTGCCCGGCGGTACGATGATCGGCGCCTGCGACGCGATGCGTCGCCTGTTCGCGACGATCCGCAAGGTCGCCAACACCGAGGCGACTGTCTTCATCGCCGGCGAATCCGGCACCGGCAAGGAGCTGACCGCGGCCGCGATCCATCAGCAGTCGTCGCGCGCCGATGCGCCGTTCGTCGCCGTGAATTGCGCGGCGATTCCGTCGACGCTGCTGCAGGCCGAGCTGTTCGGTCATGAGCGCGGGGCATTTACCGGCGCGCATCAGCGCAAGATCGGGCGTATCGAGGCCGCGCACGGCGGCACGCTGTTTCTCGACGAGATTGGCGACATGCCGTTCGAGAGCCAGGCGAGCCTGCTGCGCTTTCTGCAGGAAGGCAAGATCGAGCGGCTGGGCGGCCATGCGTTGATTCCGGTGGACGTGCGGATCGTATCCGCGACCCACGTCGATCTCGAGGCCGCGATGCAGGCAGGGCGCTTTCGCCCGGACCTGTATTACCGCCTGTGCGTGCTGCGCATCGACGAGCCGCCGCTGCGCGCGCGCGGCCGCGACATCATGCTGCTCGCCGAGCACGTGCTCAGGCGCTATCGCGGCGACAGCTCGCACCGGATCCGCGGCTTCATGCCGAGTGCGATCGAGGCGATCCACAACTATGCATGGCCCGGCAACGTGCGCGAGCTGATCAACCGAATCCGGTTCGCGGTCGTGATGACGAACGGCCCGCTGATCTCGGCTGCCGACCTCGAATTGAACCAGTACACGTCGCGCCAGCCGCCGACGCTCGCGGAAGTGCGCCGGCAGGCGGAGCGGCGCACGATCGAGGAAACGCTGCTGCGCCACCGGCACCAGCACGCGGACGTCGCGGCGGAGCTGGGCGTCTCGCGCGCGACGCTGTACCGCCTGATGATCGCGCACGGGTTGCACGGCTGACGCCGATCGTGCCGATCGCGCCGGATGCGCCGCCCACGGTGCGGGCCCGGCGGCGTCGGGCCGCCGGCGCAGGCGTCAGGCCGGACGTTCGAAGCCCGATTCGACCCAGCGTTGGGCACTGGCCTTGTTGAGCTTGAACCCCGGGGACACTTTCGCGTCGGCCAGCAGCTCGCCATACGGGTCGAACGCCTTCAGCTCCGCGTACGGCTCGAACTCGTCCGGCACGATGTCGAGCGTGACCGACACATCCTGTCCGTCTTCGCCCTGAACCGTCACTTCCTTGTGCAGCAGCGCGCGGCGTTGCTGCGCGTGCCGCATCAGCACCTCGGTCGCGGTTTTCACGAGCGTGCGGAACGCGTTCGCGTCCATCGGTTTCGGATTCTTCTTGTCGCGGCCCATCGTCCACGGGCCGACGAGCGCTGGCTCGGCCTCGCCGTCCTTGATCATCTCGACGGCCCAGCCGTCGTCGTCTTCGTTCTTGATGATGCGTGCCGTCCAGCCGTTGTCGCGCCAGAGGCCGTCTTCGTGGATGGAGGTGTCGTCGGATTGCAGGTCGGATTCGGTCATGGGAGAAGCGGGGAGTACGGGCTGCCGGCGAGCGGGCGCGGCGCGCTGCCGCGATCGGCGCGCTGCCGCTGGCCGGTCGCCCGGAATGGCATGCAAAGGGGGCAATTTTACCCCGCGGGCCGGCCATGCGGCCCGCGCAGCCTGCAACGTTGGCCGTCCGGCCGACTCCGGTTGCCGCCGAACGAGCGAATCGGCGCAAATATCAAACTCGTATTACGTTCCTGAGGGCTGTCCTATACGTCGTCCGATATCCCTGCCGCGCACGGCTTCATAGAATAACGACCGGGATAAAAATATCTCGCTTGCCGATTCAACGCCGATCCGGCCGCGCGCGCATTCCGCGCTACGCGGCCCGGCGAACCTTCTGGAACTGCGCATGGGGAAATTCAGTATTCGCACCGTTTTCGCGTACGACTGGCCGTTGACGCTGGCGGGCATGGAGCACATCGCCGTCGACGCGTGCGCGATCGATCTCGTCGGCGTCTACCGGTCCCCGGGCGAACTCGCCGCGGCGCTCGACAGCATCGAATGCGACATCGCACTGGTCGACTATTCGATCAGCGCCGACAGGCAAATGGATGGCCTCGCGCTGTTCGAGTGGCTGCGGCGCATGCGCCCGAACGTCGGCATCGTCGCGCTGGTCGGCAACGAGAATCCGGTGATCTTCCGCTCGATCCTCGCGCAAGGCGGCGCCAGCCTCGTCAGCAAGTTCGACGAAGTCGGCCACATTGTGACCGCGATCCATTCGAGCTACAGCGGCGGGCGCTATCTGTCGCCGCTCGTGCGGCGCGCGCTCGACTCGCTCGCCGAACCCGACCATCAGCCGGTGAAGCTGTCGGCGCGCGAGATCGAGGTGATTCGCATGTATCTGGCCGGCGTTCCGATCAAGACGATCGCTCAGCGGCTGAACAAGGGCAAGCAGACCGTCAGTGCGCAGAAGATCAGCGCGATGAAGAAGCTCGGCGTGACCAACGATATCGAGCTGGTCCAGCGGGCGGCCGGGCTCGGGTTCGCCGGCAACAGGGTGGCGATACGGTCGGGCGGGGTGCAATAGAGGTGGCCGGAAGCAAGCATGACGAGGGCATGGCGATGTCGACAGCAACCGCATTCCGGCATTTTGCGTCCGGTCTGGGTGACTTGAACCGGCGGCCGGTCGCCCTTCATTTCGGGCAGGCACAACACGCGGTCGGCCATCTGCTGGCGCTTCACCACGCGGATATCCGCGAAGGGCTGATGTCGGGCATCGAAGGCACGCTGACCTGCGTGTCCATCCACGATCATTTGTCGCCTGCGCTGTTTCTCGGCCTGCCCGTGTCGGTCCGGCTGACGACCGACCGGGGCGGCATTCGGGCGATCAACGCGATCGTGCGCGAAGTGCGGACCGGTCAGTCCGACGGCGAACTGACCGTGTATCAACTGCACGTGTGCGACGCGCTGTCGTTGATGGATCGCCGCACCAACGCCCGTGTGTTCCGGTCGCGCAGCGTGACGGAAATCCTGGCGACGCTGATGAACGAGTGGAAGCTGCGCAGCGTCGCGCTCGCGCGTGCGTTCGATTTCGACCTGTCGGGATTGCAGGCCGAACGCTATCCGGTGCGCGAGCTCACGCGGCAGGTCAACGAGTCCGATGCGCGTTTCATCCGGCGGCTGCTGCGCCGGGAGGGCATCACGGTCTTCGCGAAGGCCGGCCGGGGTGGCGAGCGGCCGACGCATACGCTCATATTCTGCGACGACCCGTATCGCGTGACGGAAGCACCGGCAGGTACGCTGCGCCTTCAGCCGCGCGACGCCCGGGCCGGACAACGCGACACCGTGACGCTGTTTGCGCACGGTCAAAGCCTGTCGTCCGGCAAGGTGCGCCGTCCGTCCTGGGATTACAAGACGGCTCGCGCAGACGATTCCATGGCCGTCACCGGCATCGACCAGGGTGACGCGGGGAACGACCTTGCGCACCTCTTGACCGACGTCGCGATCGACATTCCGCACGTCGGCGATTCATGGTGCGATCACGACCGCATCACGCGCGACCGGATACTGGCGCACCAGTTCGAAGCCGAGCGTTACGACGGGATCGGCAGCGTGCGCGATTTGCCGGTCGGTCACTGGTTCACGCTGACGGGCGACCCCGAGCTCGACATGAAGCCGGTCGATCGCCGTCAGTTCGTGGTCACGTCGGTTCGGCACGAGATCCTGAACAACCTGCCGAAGCATCTGACGGGGCGCGTGGGCGAGCTCTTCGCGGCGAGTCTGAACCTCGCGCAAACCGCTTCCCCGGCACCTGTCGACGGATCGGCGCACACCGACACGCGCTACGAGAACCGCTTCACGTGCGTGCGGCGCGGCGTGCCGCTCAAGCCTGCCTACGATCCGAACATCGATGTGCCGCCGGTTCACCTGCTGACCGGCACGATCGTCGGCACCGAGGGCGAGGAAGTGTTTTGCGACGCGGCCGGCCGTGTGCGCGTGCGCATACACGGCTTCGATCCGGCAGACCATGCGCACGCGCAAGGTGCCGGTACGAACGATTCGGCCGGCGACAGTGCACCCATTCGCGTTGGGGCAAGCCTGGCGGGCAGCGGGTTCGGTGCGCTGTTCCTGCCGCGGGTCGGTATGGAAGTCCTGTTGGGGTGTCTGTCGGGCGACCCCGACCGGCTGGTCATCATCGGGGTGTTGAGCAACGGTGCGAACCCGCCCGCGAATTTCAGCGATACCGGCGCGCTGCCCGGCAATCGCTACCTGTCCGGCATCAAGACCAGGGAAATCAAGGGCCGGCGTCATAACCAGCTTCGTCTGGACGATACCCCGTCGCAAATCTCCGCACAGCTGGCGAGCGAACACGCGCATACCCAATTGAATCTGGGCTATCTGACTCAGCCGCGCGACGGCGGGCACGGCAGCGACCGGGGGGAAGGTGCGGAACTGCGCACCGATGCCGCCGCGGCGTTGCGCGCGGCCCGCGGCATTTTGCTGTCGACCTATGCGCGTGCACGGGCTACCGGCGGCCAGCTTGATCGGGAGGAACTGATTCGCCTGCTCGATCAATGCACCGAACTCTTCAAGTCGCTCGGCGACCATGCCGGCCAGCACGGTGGGCGGACCGCCGATGCCGCGGGCCAGGACAGCATCGCCGACGCGTTTCGAAACTGGACACCCGACAGCGCGCAGCGCGGTGAGGGCGACGACGCGTCCGCCTTGATGGCATTCGGCGCGCAGTCGGGATCGCTCAACGTCACGCCGAAAACGCATGTCGTGTATGCGGGCGAGAACATCGATCAGATCGCGCAGCGGCACGTACAGGTCGCGAGCGGCGAGCGCATCAATCTGCATGCCGGTCGCGGTGTCGCGATGTTCGCGCACAGCGATGGCGTGTCGGCGATCGCGAATCACGGGAAGGTCACGATTCAGTCGCAGAACGACGATACGCAAGTCGATTCGGCGAAGAACATTCAATTGACCGCGGCGGGCGGAACGCTGACCGGCACGGCGAGCGATGAAGTCGTGTTCGTGACGTCCGGTGGCGCGTATCTGAAGCTGCGCGGCGGCGATATCGAGCTGGGGTGTCCGGGCACCTTTACGGTGAAGTCGGCGGGGCATTCGTGGGGTGGGGCGGCCAGCATGACGGCGGACATGCCGAAATTCGGTCGAGACAAGCTTGGCAGGGTGCCGAAGCGATCCATCCCACCGACGGCAACGCGGCTGCGGGGGTCGACGGCCGGGTAAAGAAGTCGTCCACCGGGCTGCCGAATTCTATGACCGACGCGGCGGGCACGCTGCCGGCGGTTGATGCCGACCAGGTCGAGAGGCTGGCGGTGCAGTTCATCAAGAAAAACGTATAAGCATGCGCAGGAGTCTGAATGATCGATTCATTTCTCGATCCGCATCCGGTAGCGGACACACCCACCGACGAACCAGCCACTGAGGCCGGGTTGCCTGACGCACCTGCGTCGCGCCCTGAACCGCCATCGATCATCGTCGGTCGTGTCGAAGGGATGACGATGTTCGCGAAGAACACGCCGCTTATCTGCATCAGGCAGATGCCCTTGCCCGGCGTCGTGATCTTCGTGCATGGCGTGAACTCGGAGGGCGAATGGTTCGATGCGACGGAGGATGGGCTGTGCAAGGGTCTTAATCGCCGGATCGGGCGCCTCGACGATCAATTGATGTATCACGGCATCGAAGCCGGGCAATTGACGCCGGCGAAGTACACCGAGAGCGTGACGCCGGATGGGTTTCTGAATCCGAAGCTTTGGGCCGGCAACTACGTCAAGCCCGATCCGTCGTTCTCGCCCGTCATTCACTTTCGGTGGGGTTATCGGGCCTCGGGCGAAGAACTCAAAGAGTACGGCGACAAGATCTTTCTGAACGAGAAGGACTATTGGGGCGGCGGCCCGTTCACGAACGGCTGTTCGAGCCTGCCCGATCTTTGGCACGGCGGCCTGGACGATCGAACGATGGGATGGATGACGGTGCAAGGCATCAATCCGACCAACCGGCCTTTGTATCGCGCGCCGCCGCGCGCGTATGGCGTGCTCGCGGCCTTGCGGTTGGCCAAATTGATCGAGTCGATCCGCCAGATGCAAGCCGACGTACCCATTACCGTCGTATGCCACAGCCAGGGCAACATCGTCGGCCTCACGGCGGCGTTCTTCGGCGACGCATTCCCCGATGTCGAAGATCCGTGGGGCCGCACGGCACTGCGTGGCGGACGCTATTATGCTGGCGAACGCACCATACAGCCTCGCGAATGCAGACGGTCCGTACAAATCCGACACGTTCATGGATACGTGGTCGCAACGCGCGACGAAAGACGCGAACGGGCAGCGCGGACGGCAGACCTACGCCGCGCGCACCCAAACCTTCGGCAAGTTCCTGTCGATCGTCGGCGCCCGAAAAGCCTTCGAACAGTCGGTCGACAAGGTCGATGAAGACATGGAGAACAAGCGGTCTCGCTGACGAGCAACCGGTCTTATGCCGCGCAAGCCGACCGCGACCGGCACGGCTTGAACGGGGCGACCTATGGCCGCGTCACCGCGTATTGCTGCCCGCACGATCAGGTGATTTCAGCAGTGACGGTTCAGGTACCGGCTGGCGCGGGATCAGCAAGCACGAACTCGATGACATCGGCGCAGCGGGCATCCTGACGCAGCGGGTGTTTGCCTCGGGATTCCCGGTTGGTGTGCAGAAACCCTATCGGTATTGGGAGGATGACTGGCGGCATGGAAAGCCAGGAACGAAGTCGGGCTTCTGGTATCCGCCGTCGCCACCGGCCAAATTCAATCTGATCGGCGCAGTCAAGGGGAATGAAAGCGTGTTGGGGGTAGCCGCGACGCTTGTGTCTGCACCGCTCATGTTCGTCGTGACCGGCATCAGTTCGGCGTTGAACATGCTCCGTGTGAATGCCGATCCGCCGAAAGGCTGGACGGTGGTAGCGGACGCGCCAGCGCTCGATGATCCATTCCCGCCGAAGGCGTTGCGGTTCGGCAAGCCCGTCGAAACGAAGGACGGCGCCGCGGTGAGCGACTTCAACGAAGGTAACGATCCGCCGGCCGCATGGCGCGACGCGAACAAGGCCGATGCGGACAAGCGAGCTGACGATCCCTACGACCAGTACAAAGCAAAGAACGATGACAGCGTTGCGCAAGGCACGGCAGCAACCGAAGCCGGACAGCGCGTTGATGCGGATGGAGGCGCGTCGCACGCTGAATACCGAATGGTTCGATCGCGACGGCCACGTCATTGGCGAGGACGGCAAGAGCGCAATACCCGAAGGCTACAAGGAATGGCGCGACAAGCAGATTGTCGACTGGCTCGATCGTAGTGCGACCAATAGCCCAACCAACCACTCGACGACGATGACCAATCCGGAGCATGCCGAGAAGGCGCTTGCGTATGACGTTGCTGTCGGTCGGTGCTATCTGACAGAGGCGCAACTCAAATCGTTGCGCATTGAGGCGGATTGGCGGATGGGAGACGGCATTCCCGATACGAACCCAAACAAGAAGTACGCCAAGTACTTTGACTCCGGAAATCTGGATCGAATGCCGATGCACAAATGGGTACACGCCAAGGCCAGCGAAGGCACGATTCCCGACGCGATCGTGGACGAACGTGAAGGCCAACTTTATCTGAAGGTCGGGGGTGCCGTATGAGGATGCTGATCGCTACATGGCAGCGGCGTATCGCCATCGCCATATCGGTATGGCTGCTTGCCGCCGTGCTCATCGCCACGCTGATGGCGTATGTAGAACAACCCGATCCGGTACATCTGGAAACAGGAGATTGGATGAAACGATTCGTAGTCTTACCTGCCTTGGCCGCCCTTGCGGTGTTTATGTTCACCACGTCCATGATGCGTCCTGCACAGGCCACGCCCACCCCGGAGCTTGCAGGCAAAGCTGCGCGAACAGCAGAAGAACCGGCGAGGCCATTCTTCGCTCAGGTCGTCGGCCTGATCTGGCTGAATCCACTACAACGTATGGATTACCCGACCGAATGGCAATTATTGTGGGCGCAAGGGCTTACCGCGCCGAACAAGAATGATGACATGGTGCGCACCGAACCAAAGTCCTTTACTACTGTTCAATCGGTAGCAGGTATTGCGTACGGCAACGAAGGCGAAGAGACGTTCAAAGGCTTCTATCACAAGTATGCGAGAAAGTTTTTGCTGTTAATGCGTTCGCGTTATTTCGCCAATGCGAACTATTTCTACACCGTAAAACCCGAGAACTCCAAGGACTGGCGCGAGCTTGCGGGAATACATATCGAGTTCGCGCTACCTCCAAGGCTTGACCCGATCGAAGCCAAGGAATATTTGAGCAACGAGATTGTCGAATACTTCGAAATCGGTCCGCCGTCACCCAAGACGCTTTGGAGCCGCGACACGCCCCCCGATGTGCACATCACCCAAGGCGGTGCGAACGCCGGCTTCACGTCGCTGAACAACGCGCTGGACTACTTGCAGGCGAACCCGGACAAGACCGTCTGGGCAATCAACTGGGACGCACCGAACTTCCCGCCTACCGACGCGCAGATCAACGAGAATCTCGTCGTGCTGTTCCTCGCCGGCCCGAACTTCAACACCGAGCGCGAACCGCTCGCGTGGATCAGCAGGGCCGCAACCGGCAATACACAGGCGTTTGAGCGGAAGGTCGGCACGACGCGCGCCGTACAGGCATGGAAGGCAACCATCGATGAAGCAGCGCGCAATGCCGGTGTGGCGGTTCCGGACCTCGAATACATCTTCCACGACGCAGGCAAAGGCAGTGACGCATCGTCGTCCCGTCTTGCCGCGCTCTCGCAAACGTTGACCGAAACGCTTCCGGAATACGACTACATGAAGCAGACCTTCAACACGACCGGGCTGCTTGGCGACATGGGAACCGGCAGCGCATTGACCAACGTGGCGCTCGCGATCGGCCGGATCAATCACTTCGGCGGCAACGCGCTCGTCGCCGGCACGACCGACCCTGAACATCCCGTCGCGGTTGTCGTCAGGCCGCCGTCGAAGCTCACGCCGATCGATCCGACGAAGGACTGGTTCCGCGCACGCGGCGGGAACAACGCCTACCTGCCGTGGTGGGGCCGCCGATACGATGCCGATTACGGGATGCAGGGCTACTCGTGGTAACCCAAGCCACCGCGACTGCACATTGCATGCGCACGCAACCGCTGTGCAAATCATTCAAAGGACGATATATGCGTGGAATTATCCGGGTAGGCGATACCCATACCCACGGCGGCCGGGTCGAGTCCGGCGCGGCAACAAGCAAGGTGATGGGCCACGTGGTTGCTCGCGTCGGCGACACGTGTTCATGCCTGGTTCACGGCACGTGCACCATCCTCGAAGGCGACCCGGATTTCAACGTCGAAGGCCGGGACGCTGCGTTCGACGGCCACAAGACTTCCTGCGGTGCGGCGTTGATTTCTTCGGTTGTCGATTCCGGACGTATCTGAACGCAGCCGGCCGGGCCGGGCGGCCGCCATCGGAGATCCGACACCCGGCGTGAGGCACGCCTGACGATGCCGGGCCACCCCGTCAGGCCGGCAACGCGAAGCGCGTGACGGCTTCCCGCAACGCTTCGGCCTGATCGCGCAGCGAATGCGCGGCGGCCGCGGCTTGCTCGACGAGCGCCGCGTTCTGCTGCGTGACCTGGTCCATCTCGCCCACCGCGCGATTGACCTGCTCGATTCCCGAGCTCTGCTCGCGCGACGCGTGGCTGATCTCGTCGAGTATCTCGTTGACACGCCGCACCGACTGCACGATCTCGGCCATCGTCTCGCCCGCATGCGTGACGAGCGTCGCGCCATGCTCGACCGTCTCGTTCGACGACACGATCAGCGACTTGATTTCCTTCGCGGCCGTCGCCGAGCGTTGCGCGAGCGAGCGCACTTCGGCCGCGACCACCGCGAAGCCGCGACCCTGTTCGCCGGCACGCGCGGCCTCGACTGCCGCGTTCAACGCGAGGATGTTGGTCTGGAACGCGATCCCGTCGATCACGCCGATGATGTCGCCGATCTTGTGCGAGCGGTCGGTGATTTCGTTCATCGTGCGCACGACATCGTCGACCACCGCGCTGCCGCGCGTCGCGACTTGCGCTGCCTGGTCGGCGAGGCTCGCGGCCTGCGCGGCGCTTTCCGCGTTCTGCTTCACGTTCGCGGTCATCTGGTCCATGCTCGACGCGGTCTGCACGAGCGCGGCCGCCTGTTCCTCGGTGCGCTGCGACAGGTCCGTATTGCCCGATGCGATTTCGCTCGCGCCGACGTTGATGTTCTCGGTGCCCATCCGTACGCGCGACACCATGTCGATCAGTCCGCCCTGCATCATGTGCAAGGCATGCAGCAGGCTGCCGTGATCGTCGTGCTTCACGTTCACGCGCGCTGTCAGGTCGCCCTGCGCGATGCGTTGCGCGGTGTCGAGCGCGACTTCGAGTTCGCCGCCGAGGTTCGCGCGGACGCTTTTCAGCACGAGCACCATCACCGTGGTCGCGATCGCGCCGAGCACGGCCGTCATCGCGAACCAGCGGCCGATGCTCGCCAGCACGGCGGAGCGCACGTCGTCCATATACATGCCCGTCACGAGATACCAGTCCCACGGGGCGAAGCGTTGCACCGCGCTGGTCTTGTCCTGCGGCTTGTCGGCGCCCGGCTTCGGCCACAGATATTCGACGAAGCCCTTGCCGCCTTCGTCGTTGCCGGCCTTCACGATTTCGACGAACAGGTGCTTGCCGTTCGGATCCGCGAAATTCGACACGTCCTTGCCGTCGAGGTCGGTCTTGATCGGATGCATCACGATCACCGGCTTCGAGTCGTTGATCGAAATGTAGCCGTCGGTGCCGTAGCGCATCGCAGCGATCGCCTCGAGCGCCTTCTGCTTCGCATCGGCTTCCGGCAGCGCGTTCTGCTGCGACAGCTTGTAGTAGTGGTCGGCGACGCTCGCGGCCTGCGCAACCAGCGTCGCAAGCTGGTCGCGGCGATCGGTGATCATCGACGCGCGGGTCTGCCATGCGCCGATGCCGGCGATCACGAGCAGGCCGAGCCACAGAATGACGATCATCGAAGCAAGTTTCTGGTTCAGGGAGAGGGTGCGCATGGTGAGTAAGGTCGGTCGGTCGAACGAGCGCCGGAACGGCGCGACGGGATAAGTCTTTGACGGCGCGCAACGAACGGTGCCGTAGGCGGGAAATCCCTTAGACGCCATGCCGCCCCCAATGCCATCGAGCGCGGTACGGTCATCTATGCATATACATATTGAGCGTCGCTATACTGTCGGACGATGACGGTTGCGCTGTTCGTCCGGGAGACCGGGCGCGGGTAGCGACGCCGAACGAAACCGAAAGGAGGCAACGATGCGGATTCTGGTGGTAGGGGCCGGCGCGGTCGGCGGATATTTCGGCGGCCGGCTTGCGGCGGCGGGGCGCGACGTGACCTTCCTGGTGCGCGACGGTCGCGCGGCCGCGCTCGCCCGCGACGGGCTGCTGATTCGCAGCCCGCGAGGCGACCTGACGCTCGCGAACGTGCAGACCGTGCGCGCGACCGATACGGCCGCGCCGTTCGACCTCGTGCTGCTGAGCTGCAAGGCGTACAGCCTCGACGATGCGATCGCGTCGTTCGCGCCGTTCGTCGGGCCGTCGACGCTGATCCTGCCGATGCTCAACGGGATGCGCCATCTCGACGCGCTGCGCGACCGCTTCGGCCCCGCGCAGGTGCTGGGCGGCCTGTGCGTGATCGCGGCCACGCTCGATCGCGAGCAGCGGATCGTGCACCTGAACGATACGCACGGATTGTCGTTCGGCGAACTCGCCGGTGGCGAATCGGCACGCGTGGGTGCGCTGGCCGACGTGCTGGGCGGCGCGGGCTTCGATGCGACGCTCAGTGACGATATCGCCGCGCGCATGTGGGAGAAGTGGGTGTTTCTCGCGACGCTCGCGGCGAGCACGTCGCTGTTTCGCGGCTCGATCGGCGACATTCTCGCTGCGCCGGACGGCCGTCGTTTGCTCGAGACGATGCTCGACGAATGCAGCGCGATCGCCGCGCACAACGGGCACCGGCCCGATCCGGCGGCGATCGAGCGGATGCAGCGGATGGTGCTGACGCCGTCGCCGCTGACCGCATCGATGCTGCGCGACGTCGAGAACCATGCGCGGGTCGAGGCCGATCACGTGATCGGCGACCTGCTCGCGCGCCGCGATCCGCAGGCGACGGATGCGCTGTCGCTGCTGCGGATCGCGTACAACCATCTGAAGACGTATGAGGTGCGCGTCGCACGGGAGCACGCGGCGGGGTAGCCGCGGGAGCGGCTTTCGTCGCGATGTATTTCCGGGTATGCGCTGCGCGGCGCATGAAGTCATGCGCGCGTGGCGATTTCGCGGGGGCGCTACGCACGAGTCGAGCGATGCGCCGTCGGCAGTCAGCCGGACACCGGCGGCAATCGAGTGCGGTTCCACGGCGCGGTGGCCGGCGCTCGTGCGGTGTCGCCGCAGCGACGGATCGCCGCCCTGCGGAGGCGGCCAGGCACGTCGGCGGCGCGTCCGAACGCAGGCGCCCGGTCAGACCGGATCCTTGCTCGGCGGCCCGTCGGGCTGCTGCGGGTTGTCGTGGGGATGCCCCGGCGGCGGTGGCGACAACGGATCGTCTTCCGGATCGCGATTCGGGTCGGCCGGGGGCTCCGGCATTGGTGTCGTGTGGTCCATGGAGAACTCGCGCAGTGCGTGACGGCGGTGGCGCGGCGCGCGCGCCTCGTCTTCGTTATAGGCAATCGGGCGCGCGTTTGCAGCGGGAATCTCGTCACAGCGTGCGAATGGCCGGCGATATTGGCGTATCCGAGGGTATCGGGCCGGAGCGCGTAACGAACGAGCGCATGCACGATGCGCGTTGCGGCCGGCGTCAGCGCAGATCCGCCGGCGTATCGACGTCGCGCAGGATGCCGGGGTCGTCGACGTCGAGCAGGTTCACCGGGGCGCTGGCAAATAGCGTGCGGGCGCCCGTATCGCCATCGAGCGCGGCCAGCGCGTCGTAATGGCGGGCGGCGAAGCCGACCGGATGACCGCGCACGCCTTGGTGCACGGGGGCGACGATCGATGCGTCGTCGGCATCGAGCGCGCGCGTGAGCGCTTCGTAGGTGGATGCCGCGATCCACGGCATGTCGGCGAGCGCGACCAGCCAGCCGGTTGCTTCCGGCGTCATGCGCACGCCCGCGGCAAGGCTCGCGCCCATCCCGCGCGTCGCGTCGGGTGCATAGACGACCTGGCAGCCGGCCTCGTTCAGCAGAATCGCGAGTTTTTCGGCGCCGGGACGCACGACGGCGATCACGTCGGCCGTGGCCGCCGCGAGATGACGGGCGGCCGCCACCGCGACCGGCGTGCCGTCGGGCAGCAGCGCAAGCAGCTTGCTTTGCAGACCGCTCGGGTCGAAGCGTTGACCGAGGCCGCCGGCGAGCAGGACGCCGGTGGCGAGTGACG